>NZ_KV817596.1:0-4215 GCF_001814685.1 Prevotella sp. HMSC077E09
CGCTAAAAATGGACAATGGAGCAGTCTTCAAGCCAAACGACCGCTATCCGCTGACGAAGGATGTGTTCCGCTTGTACTATACTTCGCTCTCAGCCGACCGCCAGACAATTGATGTATATGTGGAGGATAGTTTCGGTAAGGTTCAGCAGCTGACCTTTAGTTTCAACAACGAGCGAGAAGAGGGCAAGCCTGCATCTTCTCGCCACTAAGAACATAATTGATGCGAACGATAAATGCTTTCATTTTACTTTGTGTATTCTGCCTGTTCTGTCAGCCGACCCTTGCTCAGCGGAGGGTGCGGCTGGCAGACTTGCCACCTTTTTGAATATCCCTTAATTTAAGGACATTCTCAGGCACATTTGTTATCCAAGAGTTTTTATCCACTCTTTTAAAGTGTTTGCTAAGAAAATCTTTAATGGAGAGGATAAGCAAGTAATTAGATAAATCACAAAAACCCATAAGGGTACAGAGATAAATGAGAATAAAATGTCTTTACCCCAATTCTTAAATCGATTAGCCCAAGTTGGCTTTAGACTGTCTTTTATAGGTTCTATTATTTGTTCCTTCAATAAACAATTTTCTATTTTGAGTTGTTTTTTTTCATTTTCATGCTGTAAACCCCATGCACTGAGAAGTTCTTCTTTCATTTTGTCAGCCCTAGACAACAACCCATCCAAATAGTATTTATGATCTGTCTTATTAGAAAAATTATCTTCTATCTCTTTATCAGTGGGTGGAATATTGTGATGTGACTTCTTAAAGTCTTCTATCCAAGCTATTTTTTCTTGTTTATATAAGCTATATGCGATAAATCCATTTAGCCCATTATCATCTGTAACAAGCTTTGAATAAATGAAATTATATCTTCTTCCCTTTTGTTTAGACATAATACTAATCTGAAATTCGAACAATTCTATTCCATGCTGCATCTATATCATTACTAGATACAGTCTTAATACCACTTGATGTACGAATTTTCACAATTTCTATTCTTCTATAAATTGTTTCTTTCTTTGAAACAGAGTTTTTTTTACGAAGAATAGCAATGTTTTTTGTTGCTTCCTTTTTCATTTATACCATTTGCTCATAGTTGTAACAATGCAAAGGTACTATTTTCTACGAGATAATCGGCATAAATTTGATATTAAGATATATATTGTTTCTTAAGTCTGTCAAAAACCTCATTAATCTTTCTGAAAAAATAACATTGATGCGTGGGGCACATTATACTCCACGCATCAATGTAAATATTAGAAAGTCACGCTCGTTCTTTCCTTATGGCTCTGCAATCTCTGGTCCCGATTGAGAGTGATTCTCAGCTGGCTTCTTAGTTTCCTTGTCAGGCGCTGAAACGCGTTCGTAGCTCACGCCAGTAAGTGTAAAATACTTCTTTGAGGGAGTGAGGTGTACCACAGGTTTCGTAATATGAACCTTTGGGTTGAACTCCGCTTTTCCCTTCTCAACCAATTTACTCTGGAAAGAAGGTGTAAGTGTCCCGATGTCTCCGAAGTCTACAATGTCTCCGTTCTCAACGTGTTTTTTTGCTATCTCAGCTGCAAGTCTGAGGACAGCCTCAACTTCTGCACCTGTGAACGTTGTAGCGTGTGCCACTTCATCACAGAAGCTACGATGATCAACTCTCTTTCGTCCTGTAGGATGTGCCTGCACAACGATTTTTCCTTTCAAATTTCCAACTGTTCCTTTACGCTCCTTTAGCGTATAGGCAATAGGTCTGTTCGCCATAGTAATTAGTGTTGCCCCCGATTGTTAAGCCTTTGGAGGCTGGGGCTTTATCCTCCTCAACTTGTTAGTAGATTTAAATGCCAAATCTGGATTATTTAGGAAGGCTCTATAATGATCCATAGCCCCTTCAAAGAACGTAAGATAGCTTTGTCTTGCGCTAGGATGATAAGTATTCAGAATAATCAAAGCTTCTACATCATTCTTTGCAGGACGTATTCTTATACTATTGTGGTCTTGTATTTTCAAAAACTCATCTTCTCCACCAAACATGTTAATTACAAAGTTATAAATATTATTGTTAGTACAAACAATGACATTAGGATTGAGGATTTTGATTTCCTTCTCCAAAAGAGGCTTATACTCAGCATTGTTTAAATAATAATTGAGTTTGGAATTGGAAATAGTCCTCTTACCTCCTTGTTTTTTACATTCGACAAAAGCAAATGGTTTTGTGAGGAAGGTCCTTTTGACATCTTCCTTATCAAGAGAGTCGAAAGAAACAACACTACCAATACGAGAATAGTATATGCCATAAAATAAATTTGCAATATTGTGAATGAATTTTGACCTTAACTCTCTATTTTTAGCTTTCCTTTTTTTCGTGTCTTCCTTATCATCTGGATAATCCTTTAACCATTTACGTGCATCATCACTCCAATCTGAAGGTTGATCCTTCAAAAGAAACATTATTCGTTTATTTTCTTTTTCCCAATCATCTTCAACATCTATTGATAAATCGGGTTTATACATCAAACCATCATATGTAAATATTATATTGTCATTTATATCACGTCTCTCGTGATATTCATCCTTCCTACTTGCTTTTATCCAATCGTTGAATAGCGATTCTAACTGGTTGTCATATTTTCCCATCGACACTTATTATTAATGTGAGTATTTTTTATCTATCAATTTAGTAATCTCTTTCTTTCAAATGAAAGGTTTATTAAAGCCTACAACATATTCAGTATGAGGGTGATCATGGTTAGGACTAATCTGCCATTTGAGTTCCAAATCTACTGGGAGCTGATGCATAAACCTAGCTAAAAGATTCATATCCTTCTTTGTCTTTCTTGTATTAATGCTTTTTAATTCTAATCCAAGCATCACGAAACGAAGATTATTTTTATAAAGCTCATTCTTATATGGTATGGGATGAATAGGGTGAGCAAGGGAAGAGGCTGCCCCTGAGATAATGAAAGCTGCAATACGAGAGCATGATTTAAAATCACAAATATCCATACTTATGAGACCAGGTGTTTCTATAAAATGACGAAAAAACAACAGATAGTGTAAAATACTCTTTTGTAAAGTACAATACGACGAAGAAAGTATGATATTATAGAGACCCCATCTTTCCCTGAATGTCTCATATTGTAAGTTAGAATGCAAGTCTAAAATAAAAATACTATCGGTAAGATCTTTATATCTTTTTATGAAAGTATCTATTTCAGATGTATATACTTCAGCATTGTCCGTGAAGACAAAAATTGCAAGGTATTGTTTGGACTCCAGATTATTATTGCAATTAGATATATCCTCATAAGGTTGTTTTAGACAGCTTAAATATTCTGTGGCTTTATCTCCGAAACAATGATAAGCACATAATCGTTTATGACGTACTCCAAAATCTAAGGGCTGTTTTGATTCTTCCATTTTTTTTATTTATATTTTTAAGTTTACTTCCATTATTAGCAGATTTGAATATCTGATGTAAAATTAGCAAATCTTTTTAAGAAAAAAAATCTTTCTGTTAAAAAGTATCCTATCGAGGTTCTATTTATAGTTTATCTTTCACTTCGTCCGCCGATTTTCTATTCAAGAGCTGTTACTAGATGCGCAGGCTACACACGAGTTATTGAGAGCTTTGCTTGAAAAAAGCCAAGCGTTTGCCCAAACTCTTGGCGTGTGGAGCGGAGCGTTTATCTTGGCTCTTGATACTACAAAAGCTCCCGATGGTGTTACATCAAGTCATGTTCTCGCTATTGACGGTTGGCAAACCATTAACCTCGATGATCAGAACGATTGTCCCTGTCAGTTCGGTGTAGAGTTTCTCATACTCTGGACTTGCACCAAAGTCGTCCGTCAGTTCATACTTGTCGAAAACGCTTTGCACAGCCTTATTCTTCAGAAGCATTGGTGTTAGTCTTTCAGGAAGAGGAGAAGGGAGTTCTTTCTCAAACTCATTCTCTAAAACTGAAACAAGGGTGTCGTACTTGGAGAAATGCAGTCCTTGATACAGAACTTCGCTTGCCATTACCTCTGCTTCTGGGTAAGAAAACCCTTGTGCTATAGCATCGCAGTAAGCTGCCAATGCTTCGTCTGCACGAGCAGTTACAAACGTATTTTCATTCACTCTCTCTGGAAAATGCTCTCCAAGATACGCTTCCAACTTTAAACGGAAGTAAGAAAGCTCTTTCTTTGTTGTTGTCATAATTTGGCGCAACCGATAAACCCTGTGGGGAGGGTCTA
>NZ_KV817597.1:0-247 GCF_001814685.1 Prevotella sp. HMSC077E09
ATCAAGTCAAAGGCGGAAAGCACAAGACGGAAGTTCTCAGACTACTGCCGTGAAATACTCCTTAATGGAGAAGTGGTTGCCATTCCTAAGATGACGGACAATGAGAGAGAAGCCATTGCCATTCTCCAGCATACGGGCAGGTTCTATGGGCAGATTTCCAACCTTATTAAAGTCAAGGATGAGAGATGGGTACATATCACACAGAACCTTTCCCTATGTGCCAAAGAAGCATTTAAGCGATTTTACG
>NZ_KV817598.1:0-6957 GCF_001814685.1 Prevotella sp. HMSC077E09
GGAAATTTCCCCATCTCTTTTCTACTGAGCCGATATTCTTGCAGGCGGATGTGGAAAATATCTTCGTCTGACTCCTGCTGCTTTGGAAGATCGGATGACGAGCCGAAAGTTGTATTTTACCGAATTACGAGTGAATGGTAAGACGGTTCCTTTCGATGGGGATAGGCTAACGACGTTGAACTTTGAGCATAATGATGATATAGAATTGTTTGTTTCCACTTTAGATTATGTTCATGCCGCTCCGCTTAAGTTTGCATATAAGCTTGAAGATAAATGGATTACGGGCAACGACAATGGCATAAACTTAGGACAATTGCCCTTCGGTCATTATACCTTGCAAGTGAAGGTGCTTGACGGAAATGAAGACATCGTGACCACTTTGCAGCTTGATGTCAAATCTCCTCTTTGGTTATCGTGGTGGGCAATCTGTTTATATGTTTTCCTTTGTGGTCTTGTGGGGTGGTTGATGTCAAAGCTTTTTATGTCCTATCAAAAACAACTTGCAAAGCCTTCTGTACCAGATACTTCTGCTGTTACTACTCGTTTGATGCCGGATGAAAGGCCACTGTCTGAAGACGACAATCGTTTGATAGCCCAGGCTACAGAGACTGTCGAGGCACATTTGGCTGATGCAGAGTTCAGTGTGGAGCGTTTCAGTGAGGAGATGAACCTCAGTCGTAGTGCACTTTATAAGAAACTCATGAATGAAACGGGGCTGTCTCCGCTTGAATTCATGCGGAGCATTCGATTGCAGCATGGGCTTCAGTTGCTCCAGCAAGGGAATATGTCGGTCGCAGAGATTGCCTATAAGACGGGATTATCGCCAAAGCAGTTTTCGAAATTCTTCAAAGAGCAATATGGTTGCTTGCCATCGCAGTATAAAAAGAATTGTACTTAGGCGTATGTTTGCATGTCTTTTCCTATCAGGTACTGTAGTGTTGCAATATGTTTGGTTATCGGTATAGAAATGATTGATAATGAGTTGATTATGCAAAAGGAAAGTCTTGGTTTCTCATCTCATTTCACATGGTAAAGTAAAGTGACGCATTTCATCTTGTGAAGTGCGTCATTTTATCTCGTGAAGTGCGTCATTTTATCGCCTCATTTGACTTATTTCATCGCGTGATTACATTCATTTCACAAACCGATGAGTGGGGAATGAGATTATCAGATAATGCAAAACATACTGAAAAATAACGTATTTTCTTTGTTATTCTCACTTTTTAGACTATATTTGCATCTGTAAAATTGCAGAATTAGAGATTAAAGAAGATAATGAAGAATGTAAAGAGTTTGATGCTGATATTGGCCACTTCGTTGCTGATAGCAGCATGCGGAACGACACAGACTGTGCCTGTGACAGGTCGCAAGCATTCGCTGTTGGTCAGTGATGCACAGGTGTTGAGCCTCAGTAAGGAAGAATATAGCAAATACATGAAGAGTGCAAAGCTGTCTTCAAACGCTGCAAACACTGCCATGGTACAGCGGGTGGGCAGGCGTTTGGCTTCTGCTGTTGAGGCCTATTTGCGTAATAACGGTGCTGCAGATGAGATTAAGAATTTCTCTTGGGAGTTCAATCTTGTTGCTGACAAGAATGTCAATGCCTTCTGTATGCCGGGAGGAAAGATTGTTGTCTATGAGGGCTTGTTGCCTGTGACGCAGGATGAAGCTTCTTTGGCAATAGTCCTTGGGCACGAGATTGCACATGCTGTTGCCAAGCATAGTGCTGAACAGATGTCGAAGAAAATACGCCAGAGCTATGGCACTCAGATAGGAAGTCAGATCCTTGGAGCTATTGCAGGTCAGTCGGTTGGTGATTTGGCAGGTGCTGTTGCACAGCAAGGTTTCAGCTTTGCCAACCTCCGTTACAGTCGTGACAATGAGACAGAAGCCGACCATATCGGTCTGATTTTCGCAGCTATGGCTGGTTATAATCCGCAGGTGGCAGTGCCTTTCTGGAAGCGAATGGCAGCTTTGAGTGGAAATAGTAATCAGAGTGACATGTTCAGTGATCACCCCAGTGATGCCAAACGCATTGCAGCTATCCAGCAGTGGATGCCTACAGCCATGAAATATTATGAGGCTTCGGGCTATGCTTCAAAGTCTGTACCGTCCGTAAAGCTTAATCCTGCAAAGAAGAAAGCTTCTCATCGAAGACGATAAAAGCAGTGTTTGCCGTCCTTACCCACTTCAGAAGAAAGGGGTAGGGGCGTAGCCTGTTCCTGATAGGAACGGCTTTTTTGACAGAAGATATTATTTTGTTTCATCTTTAAATGATCATGACCATGATAGATTACATTGTAGGAAACTTATGGATAATGTGGGCAGTCATCATGTTGGGTTGCCTTATTCTCGAACTGAGTTCGGGCGATTTCTTTATCACCTGCCTTGCTATCGGTGCCTTGGTAGCTACAGGTGCCTCATTCGTTTTTCCTTTCTGGGCACAGATATTGATATGGGCAGTCTGCTCGATACTGAGTATTTGGCTCATTCGCCCTAAGATGCTCCGTCGCTTGCATGCTGCCGGTGAAGAGCGTCTCAGTAATGCTGATGCCTTGATAGGACGTATTGGGATCGTGATTGAACCCATTCTTGCTGACGGAAGTGGTTATGTGAAAGTGGATGGCGATGAGTGGAAGGCAGTCAGCAATGTTCCTGAAACAATAGAAAAAGGCAGTAAGGTGGAAATCATTGCCCGGGATTCAATCATTGTAACAGTAAAGTTGATATAATGAATAACTGATAACATAAATAAATTAGCGTATGGGAATCTATTATGCAGTGGCGGCCTTCGTTGTTCTGGCCATCATTTTCATTAAGATGACTGTGGTGATTATTCCACAGAGTGAAACGAGAATTGTAGAACGTTTGGGTAAGTATTATGCGACACTCAAGCCGGGTATCAATCTGATTATTCCTTTTGTAGACCGTACGAAGACGATTGTTGCGATGCATAACGGTCGCTATGTCTACACCAATACGATTGATCTGCGTGAGCAAGTGTATGATTTTGCACGCCAGAATGTAATCACAAAAGATAACATTCAGATGCAGATTAATGCTTTACTCTATTTCCAAATCGTTGATCCGTTTAAGGCTGTCTATGAGATTAATAATCTGCCGAATGCCATAGAGAAGCTGACACAGACCACTTTGCGTAATATCATCGGTGAAATGGAACTTGATCAAACCCTCACCAGCCGCGATATCATTAATACAAAGTTACGCGGTGTGCTTGATGATGCCACCAACAAGTGGGGGATTAAGGTCAACCGTGTGGAGCTTCAGGATATAACACCTCCTCAAAGTGTGCTTCAAGCCATGGAGAAACAGATGCAGGCAGAGCGTAACAAGCGTGCAACAATCTTGACAAGTGAGGGAGAAAAGCAGGCACAAATCCTACAGAGTGAGGGTGACAAGGCTGCCATTATCAATAAAGCTGAGGCTGCCAAGCAACAGGCGATCCTCAATGCAGAGGGTGAGGCGACAGCACGCATACGCAAAGCAGAAGCCGAGGCAATCGCTATAGGCAAGATTACTGAAGCCGTTGGCAAGAGTACGAACCCTGCCAACTATCTTCTTGCACAGAAATATATTCAGATGATGCAGGAATTGGCACATGGAGACAAGAACAAGACCGTGTTCCTGCCTTACGAAGCTACCAATATGTTGGGAAGCATTGGTGGTATTAAGGAACTTTTCAAGGCTGAATAAGAAAAATAACACTGCATTTGTTTCATGGTTTCATAATATTTTCATACTTTTGTGATAAAATGTCAGGCGTATGAATATTGCAATCGTTTGTGGGGCACGTCCTAATTTTATCAAGGTGGCTCCGATTATCCGAACCATTAGAAACAATAAGAGTTATAGTGCTGTAAACTATCAGCTTATCTATACCGGAACCGCGGACGACCCTTCACTTGAGGCTTCACTCTTCACTGATCTTGAGATTGGTCGTCCCGATGTGTTCTTGGATGTTGACTGTGAGAACCTCAACGAACTTACCGGTCAGGTGATGTCGAAATTCGAACAATATCTGCAACAGCATCCGACTGATGTCGTCATCGTTGTTGACGACCTTGCAAGTACAATGGCAACGGCTATCGTTACCAAGAAACAAGGCATCAAATTAGCACATATTGCAGCAGGAACACGCAGCTTTGACATCAATATGCCGAAAGAAATCAATCGTCTTGTCATTGATGGTTTGAGCGATGTTCTCTTCACAGCAGGTATCAGTAACAACAACATTGCCAACAAAGAGGGTGCAGAATTGAGTAAGGTCTACATGGTTGGCAACATTCTTATTGATAATCTTCGCTATAATCACGGTCACTTGAAGCGTCCTGCCATACTTGATAAACTTAGACTTGAGGAAGGCAAGTATATTGTATTCACGCTCAATCGTAAGGCCCTTATTGACAACAAAGCACATCTTGCCCAGCTCGTCAAGGCTGTTATCAGTGGCATGAACGATGCAACACTGCCTATTATAGCTCCTCTTCGTGGTCGTGCAGCTGGTGTTGTCAAGGAAATCTTGGCTGAAACCAGTTACCCTTCTGCTATCACGTTGATAGAGCCCCAAAGCTATCTTGACTTTGAATATATTACGGCTCATGCCTGTGGTATCATCACTGATAGCGGTAATGTGGCCGAAGAAGCAACATTCAATCAAATTCCTTGCATTACACTCAATAGCTATACGGAGCATATCGAAACCGTGAAAGTGGGTACGAATGTCCTTGTTGGTGAGGACCCAAAACTTCTTTCAGTTTCAGTTTCCAATATGATTTCGGGGCAGTGGAAAGCATCTGGTATTCCCGAACGTTGGGATGGACGGAGTGCTGAACGTATTTTGCAGATACTCTGTTAGTTACTTCGTTTAACGGATACATGTTTATTAGAGTTGTTAAGTATAAACTTGTGTCCGTCAACAATGTTAAATAATGTATTAATCCTTGCTTTTCTTTTTTCCTTTCTCTATTTTTGTAGCGAAAGGAAAGGATTTCCATTAATTCCAGAATATATTGAATTAGATGACATTGAAGTATTAAAGTAAGAAGCAAAACATCTCTATTTAGCGTAATAATTAATTTTCGCATTAACAAGCTTCAATTTAGATTCGATAGGTTATAGTTGTAAAGGAGATTTATTCAGGAGATGTTTTATCAGAAGCCGTCGGGCTTCAAATCCCATAGGCGCTGTGTGCTTAGGTAGCATGCAGCGTTTGATACGTTTGGGCTTTCAGCTATTTTTCCCTATATGGTATATGGGATAATTGAAGACATTGAATAAATTCAGGTTGCCATATCTGTTATCTCATGGGTGGATGATTTGTTTTTTCAGGAAATTCAACCTGTTGTTTCTTTATTATTACTATTTTTTTTATCTTTGTAATGTATCTGCTGATTTAATGTTTTTGTTAGATTAAATGTGTGGTGCTAAGCTTGCTTGCCCATTTCCATAGTGTGGAAACGCTCTTTTGGAAAGCAGAAAAAGAACTTTGATAGTTTTAATTAATAATCATATGAAACGAAAAATGATAATCCTGTTGGCTGCATTATGTTTTGCATTAACAGGAAATGCGCAGAAAAAGACCATTGAACACAACTTCTATCTGGGAGTTGGAGTTGCGAATATGATGGAGGGTGGCGTCTATTATGCTTCGTGTGTGGGCTATGGACTGAACTGCTATCTGTCACCCCATTGGTCGGTCATGCCTGGTGTAGGCTATCGTGGCCGATTTGGGAATCCATTTGAAAGTGCTATGATAGGTAAAGAATACTATGATTGCTCTTTCTTAGATGTGCCCGTTTTGGTGCAGTATCATCAGCATGCATCTGAAGAAAACGGGTGGGTTGCAGAACTCGGTCCGGTATTTTCAATCCTTGCATCGAATGATTATCATTATGTTGATGCCGACCCTACTGACGAATTAAATGGAAAGAAAGTGTACCGAAACTTTGATTTCGGCATCCAGCCCGGCATTTATTATCAGGTGGGAAAGCATTGGCGCTTTGGTGTTCAAGCCCATGTAGGTTTTCTAAATATAGTGAAGAAGTATCCGAATATGAGCGAAACCCTGTATACACATGATGTTATGGCCACCGTAAACTTCCACTTCTGATGAAAGGGGAAAAGTGAGGGTATATCTTTCTGTATTAATTTCTAAATTTGTAAAACACCGCCCTGTTGGATTTTCTGTCGCTTTATGGTTAGGCAGATACGAGCAAAGCCTTTGATGAAAGGCTATTAGAAGCATTAATAAATCCGCCACAGTTTCTACTTCTTTCCTTTAGCGCTTGCTTTTTAGCCCATTCGATGCTGTAAAGTTTGTTTTGATAGGCCATGAATTGGGCGCGCATGTTGCTTCCTGGGCGCATCAGATTGGCTAAATAGTCCTTGGCATCAGCAACATCTTTGACTCGCTTGGCGTACGATTGACAGTAGTGTTGGAACCAAAGAAATAGGTTACGGCGTACGACAAAGTTCATCCGCACGGCAAGATTGGCAATGCGTTCGAGGCTTGTCATGTAGTCATTATCTTGATAAAGCTGGCTTAATAGGTTGTATATTACGCCCATTTCTACCTGTAAGGGCGGAGTTTCTGCTGCGTGTTCGGCCCTCTGCCACACTTTCATTATCCTTATTTTCTGCCGTTTACTGACACAAGATGTAGTAGAGTGTATGACCGTTGTACTTTCCTTTCTCCTCACCCCTTTTTTCTCACCGTCGCACTCCCCTCCTTGGGAGGGGTCGAGGGAGGCTCCCCTTTCCCTCAAACTCTTCTTGTCGGCGTCGTACCCCCCTCCTTGGGAGGGGGTGGGGGAGGCTCCCTTTCTCTTTTTCTCTTTCGTCGTTATTTGTTCTTGTTCTAGTTCTTTGTTCTTAGAAAAGCTAACTTCTTGATTATCAAGAAACTCATTTGTTAATTTATCTAAACTTCTGTTTGAC
>NZ_KV817598.1:7057-9665 GCF_001814685.1 Prevotella sp. HMSC077E09
TTGTTAATTTATCTAAACTTCTGTTTGACTTTTCATTATTTGCAGAATAATTGCCGAAAAACTGCTGCAAATATGGACTGAAAAGTACTTTGTTGTTGCTGTTGATTTGGAACAGCGAAGGAAAGTCATTGATGATTTGTAGAATAGTCTTTTGACTCTTATGGCAGGCATGGGCAATTTCAGATATAACATAGAGTGGGGCGCGGCAGCCGGTGCGACGCTCTATGAGATATTTCATCATGAACACAGCTATTCCCCAGCCTGCAATGCCATGTTTTTCTCTCAGCATTGTCATGTCATAGGAGTTGAGAAACGAGATTTCAAAGCGCACATGAAGCGCAGATTTGTTCATGGCACGGTGGTTACGGGCAGCCATGTTGCCCCTTTGCATACGATTATTTTCCATGAAATAGATTATTATTTGTTATCCTTTTGCAAAGATACAAAATTACGACCCCCATTTGCAAGTTTTTTAAGAAGAAAATAATAAAAGAAACTTCTCGTGACCGTGACGGTTCTTTTGAATCTCAGACCGTCAAAAAGCGCGAAACGATCCTTGCAGGTATGGCTGATCAGATCAGATTATAAGTAAGCTGATATACACCACTAAGGCCGTTGAAGGCTACTACAGACAGGTATGTAAGGTAATAAAGAACAAGGGGGCTTCCCGTCCGATACTTCTCTCGAAAAGCTTGTGTATCTGGCATACCAGAACATATGTGAGAAGTGAACTATGCCACTTGCCAACTGGTCTCAGCTATCACACAATTAGCAATAAAATTTGGAAACATTTTGAAAGCATGTAACTTTACCTCGGAAGAAAGGTTCCTCATCTGGCCAACACGATAAAAAATCGTGTCATCCAAATGAGGTAAAATATGAAGGATTAGAGCTTTGACACTGTTGAGAGTACACTGCTTTTTATATCTTATAAGGGGTTAGTTCCCGCTATAAGAAATCTGGATACTCCTGAAAAAAAGAGCGTATGGCTTTTCTCATCCTGTTATAGTATGCCTCTTCTCCTCCACTAAAATGACGATATGATGGATGATAAGAATTTACTATAATGAAATGATGCTTTTCTGAGAAATATATCCATTTGTCATTTCCTTCTCCAAACGGCTTTAAGTCTGGATATAATTCACTCAAGAGAACAATCCCACGCCGGCGTGTGCAATCTAAATAAATAGAGGCGTCCTTGTATATAACCAATTGTTTCAATAACGGACTGCGAAATTTATCGACATATTGATCCAAAAGACCATTGTCAATAGAACTACCTCCAGGAACCTTTTTGAGATTTACTCTTACCCAGGGTTTAGTTTCAAAACATTCTTGAGCGATGTTTGTTGGTGGATATTCGGGGATTAGACCATCACTATTCATATTTAGTAATCCGTATATCCAACGACGAAGGTTGCGATAAAATGGATATTGCATGGATGGCATTGGCTCTTCAATTCCATTCTTGCGAGCATGCTCTTCTCTAATATCCCATGCTTTTTCATCGTTAAGCTCTTTGGTAAGGACAACTAACCCTCGTTTTCGATTACAATACTGATACCATTTCTCTTCTTCATCACCACAATCTCTGCCCCAGTAACCGTTGGTATAGTAAAAAGCTCCCAAATAGTGTAACCCATCTGGGGAGACAGCTATATTATCACCTAAAAGCGCTTGATATTCTTTGAAGATAAATTCTTCCTGTCTATGTATAAACTCCATTGATATAAATTATTGATATATCTGCAAAAATAATAATTTTTTAGTATTAAGTTTTAACTTCTTGCAACTTTTTTTCTTTGGTCGCCTACTCGTTCAAAGAAAAAGAAAAGAAGCCACGCAAATTTTCGGTTTGCGTGGCTTTTGCTATTATTCAGAAAGATATTTTTATTATTCTGCTTATTCGTTTGTTAGGGTATCTGTCAAAAGTCTTGTTTATTTTATCAGTAGGCAAAGTGTTGTGAATGCTTCCTCCTATGACTAACCTGCAATTTTGCAGGACTTTCTGTCGTGCTTCTTCCTTGCTTTCCGCAACCATCTCAAACACTTCCTCAAAGACGTATTGCGTTCGAACTCTGTAAACATTCATCTTCATAATCTTAAAATTCAACCTTTAATAATCTGCATCCCTTTGGCTCTCCATTGGATAATCTGCGATGTATGGGCCAAAAGTGATGCGCACCATAGCCATAGGCAAAGCATTTGTCAAGTTCTGTTTCTTCGACTATTTTGTTGTCGGATAGGGTTATTGCATTGATAATCCTAATGAGAATATGCGGGTATTGCATCAGATTACCGTGTAACTTGCGTCAGATTACTGTGTAACTTGCATCAAGTTACCATGTAACTAATCAATGAAAATGAAGAAATATCGAAATTGATGTAAACTAACTGATAATGAGGAGGAAATACACGAATTGGCATAATACTGCTCTGTTTGTAAAGGGCAGAAATATGCAGATTTAGGCAGAAGTTCAGTTACCAGAGTGTTACCCTATTTTGATGTAGGTAACGATGGTGCAGTATTCGGTAACTGAATTATTTTCGTTCGTGTGGCTGTTGCTTTGGTCAGCAGTTTTCTGCGTAAGTGAGGAACGCTTTAATT
>NZ_KV817598.1:9765-11379 GCF_001814685.1 Prevotella sp. HMSC077E09
TAAAGCGTATGAAAACAGAGAAAATGAAGGTGTTGCTCTACCTTAAAAAGAGCGGTCTGGACAAGTCGGGGAGAGCTCCGATTATGGGGCGTATTACCATTGAGCGTTCCATTGCTCAGTTTAGTTGTAAACTCTCCTGCAATCCTGACTTATGGAATTCACGTGAGAGCAGGATGGACGGCAAAAGCCGTGAGGCGGTGGAAATTAACGGCAAGTTGGAGAACCTGTTGCTTTCCATTCAATCTGCCTATCAGTCGTTGATTGCCAAAGGACAGCCATTTGATGCAACTAATGTGAAAGAACAGTTTCAAGGCAGCGTACAGGCACGATGTATGCTCATCGAAAGGTTGGATATGCTCATCAAGGAGAAAGAAAGCCATATCGGTATAGACCTCAAGGAAAAGTCTATGTCCGCCTATCATTCCACCCGGAAACGGTTGCAGGAGTTTATTCAGAGGAAGTATCATGTTTCGGATTTGGCTTTCTCGCAGTTGACAGAAAGCTTTATCTACGAATTACAAGCATTTTGTCTTGGCGAACTCGGTCATCAGCAAAGCACATTCTTCAGAGTTGCTGCGGATTTGAAGACCGTCTGTAGGCTGGCTTATCGTGAGGGGTTGGCTGATACGCTTCTGTTTGACAAAGTACATATAGAACGAGGAGACAAGAAAGTACCCAAGGCACTTGACCAAGAAGCATTGGACAAGTTGAAGGCAATCTGCTTTGATGAGTTGGAAGAGGAAATGGGAACCGCTCGCGATGTGTTTCTCTTTGCTTGCTATACCGGTGCAGCTTATTGTGATTTGATGGAGCTAAGCAAGAAGCATCTTGTTCGTGATGATAATGGTAGCCTTTGGTTAAAGTTCAACCGACAGAAGACGGGCGTGCTTTGTCGTATCAAGTTATTGCCGGAAGCAGTTCGATTAATACAGAAAATGCACAGCGATGAAAGGGAAACACTGATCCCTTACATCAAATATCCCACTTATCAGTCCTGTCTTAAAGCCTTGCGATTACAGGCAGGCATTTCTTTTCCATTTACATCGCATACTGCAAGGCATACCTTTGCCACACTTATCACATTGGAGCAGGGCGTACCTATTGAAACGGTGAGCAAGATGCTCGGACATACGAACGTAAGTATGACCGAACGTTATGCGAAGGTTACACCGCAGAAACTCTTTGAGGAGTTTAACCGTTTCCTTTCTTTCACTGAAGATTTGCGTTTAACCATTTAACCAAGATTTTTTATGAGAAGTACATTTAAGATATTGTTTTACATCAACAGAAAGAAAATAAAAGCAGACGGCAAGACCGCTATTCTCTGCCGTATCACCATAGACGGAAAGAGTACCGCCATTACCACAGGCGAGCAGTGCAAATCCTCCGAGTGGAACTGTAGGCAAGGGATGACAACCGACAAGAAAACCAATCAAAGAATCGGCGAGTTTAAGGAACTTGTAGAAAAGACCTATCAGGATATTCTGATAAAGGACGGAGTGGTAAGTGTGGAACTGCTCAAGAACCGTTTGCAGGGAATAGCCACCATGCCGACAACACTTCTTGCCATGAGCAAAGCAGAACTGCAATCCGTTAAAGAGTGCGTGGGCAAAT
>NZ_KV817598.1:11479-18039 GCF_001814685.1 Prevotella sp. HMSC077E09
TGGGCAAATCAAGGGCAGAGGGGACTTATCAGAACCTATTCTATTCAGATAAGTTGCTTACGGAGTTTGTAAAAAATAAGGGAGTGATAGATATAACCATAGCCACTATAACGGAAGACTTGTTTGAAGAATACCGTTTCTATCTGAAAAAACGAGGCTTGGCAACAGCAACCATGAATCGCTATCTTTGTTGGCTGAGTAGGCTGATGTATCGTGCGGTCAGTCAAAGGCTCATTCGCTGTAATCCTTTTGAGAATGCCAAGTATGAGAAAGCGGAACAGAAGATACGCTTTTTGCAAAAGAGCGAAGTATCTAAACTTATGGCACTGAGAGTACTTGATAAGGAAGCAGAACAAGCAAGACGGCTGTTTGTCTTTGCCTGTTTTACAGGTTTGGCTATTGCTGATATGGAACATTTGCAATTTGGACACATTCAAACGGCAGCCGACGGACAGAAATATATCCGAAAAGAACGTCAGAAGACAAAGGTGGAGTTTGTTGTGCCCCTGCACCCGATAGCGGAGGCCATCATCAATCAATGTAAGGAAGAACAACCCAGCATGAAAGAAATGCAGACGGTGAAAGAAAAAGGTGACGACTTTATCTTTCACTGTGCTTGTAGCCGCAGCGTGATGAGTGCAAAGCTGGGTATTGTGGGTAAGGCTTGTGGCATCAGGGAACGGTTGTCCTACCATATGGCAAGGCACACATTCGGCACGATGAGTTTAAGTGCAGGAATACCCATCGAAAGCATTGCCAAGATGATGGGGCACGCCTCCATATCCAGTACTCAAATCTACGCACAGGTGACAGACAATAAGATTTCGGAGGATATGGATAGGTTGATAAGGAAACATCAGACAAAGGAAACGAAGGAGGAAGCCGTATGAATGCCTATCACTATCAAACTAAAAGAGACCGCAGTTATTTCGAGTGGGGCGACAGTATGCAAATCATTCACAAAGGCAAAGGCGAAATAGCAATGACAGAGAGCGAGCTTGTAGATTTCTTCGGTGTAACATGGAGGAAACTCAATTATCGATTGCAACTGCTTCTGAAAACATATCCCCTACAATCCGAAGAAAGGGCCGCAGGGGAGGTGGAGGTATTCGTGAACGGACATCTGCGAGGTTATGCCTTGCTTTATCCGCTCACTATCATCATCGCTTTGTCTTATCAATTGGACAGCATGGAAGCCCACTTGTTCAGGAAACATGTATGTCAGAGATTACTGAAACCTACATCCATAATAACACCGATATTCTTAATAGGAAAGACGGATACCTGATGATTATATTTTCTTTTTCTTTCATTGATTATATCTTACTACATAACTACAATAAGGTATAATACGTTGAAAGAAAAAGGATTAAAGATTTTTATTGATATACGAATATTCTTTCATTTATTTACTACGCTACTACAAAAGAAAGATTTTTATTAAAACTGAATTGACAGTGTATAAAAACTAAAAGCACAACCATGAGAATTTATAGTTTATAACACATAAACTAAAAGAGCCGTATCAAACCCTATAATGAGTAACGATACAGCTCTTTTCCTTGTTTTGAGGGAGATTAAAGTTTCTAATCAAGAAGTTCGCATCCTTTCAGATGTTGAGTTTGTATCCAATATATTTTATGGCAACTATTTAAGCTCATGCAACATGTAGGGTGCTCCAGAAACCTTTACCTTCAATTTTTCATAGCTTCCATCATCCATGTGATAGACAGAGTAGCCCATGCCTTGGTCTGTTGACATGCCGAAGATGATATTATTGCCAGACTTGCAGATGGATGTGGCCCAGCCTACAGTTCCAGAAAAATTCATCTTCTTGCAAGTCTTATTGTATAGATTAATTTCAAAGGCTTGAAATGATTTGTCATGAACGTAGTCAGGTGGATTGCTTGCCGCTCCGGGAATGTTAAGGTATCCATAAACCTTTCCGTTTCCACCATACACTTTATTATAAGCATACGATGTTCTGTTCCCCTTTACTCCTTCTAAGTTTACGTCTGCAAGGGTGAAGCAATATGAGTTGTCAAAGTCTTGCTCCCCTTTCTTAATGCGCAAGAATCCTTCTTTGACCCCAGGCTGGTATCCAAACATAGCTACGCAATAGAAATAGATGTCACCCTTCTCGTCCACGAATGGGTCCCCAGCGGGGGTCATAGAGGAGGCCATTGTAGCACGAGGGTCACTAATCATTTTGATGGGCTTATCGGTCTTGGTATCTATTAAGGCTATATGTGCCCCCTTCTCGCATGAGTAGGCAGACTTTAATTGGCAGAGCGTCACGTATAAGATGCCGTCTCTGATGATGGAAGCACATGGTTCAGGATTATTGTCGCCAGCCAACTTCCCCAAGGAATAGCCAGATAAATCTATTTCTCCTGTTTTTGTCATGGAGGACGGATCTATAATCCACACCTTTCCTAATCCAAGACAAGAAACGTAGGCTTTCTTCTCGGATAAGAATGTGATGTATGTGGCCTTTGCACCACTTGGAAATAGCATGGTGTTTCCTTCTTGAACAAGGATTCCATCCTTAGGGATGTACTTGTAGAGGTGTTCTGTATCTGTCACATATATCTTATTTTTATACACGAATGTGAATGCCCCCTTCGGAAGCACCAATGCGTTGTCTGTATTGAGTGAACTAACACTCAAATCCTTGAACAGGCTAATATATGTGTTTTCTCCGATGTTTACGCTGTGTACAAATCCTACTTCAGATTTTGTAGAGGGAGGAAAGTCCGGAGAGTCCTTTCCGCATGAGGTGAGACCTACAAGAGATAGCAACACAAGGGCTGCGATTAAAAAATAATGTTTCATTTTATTTGTTTTTAAATTGGTAATATATTACAAACTCATTGCTCCGCCCGATGTTTTGTCGCGGAACAGATTAAAACGCAATTTTGTTTTAAAAGTGCGTCCTTGCAGTGGCATCTTGAATTCCATATAGTTCTCCTTGTCAAAGATGTTCTCAACTTCGAAACTCAATGAAATGTTGTTGTGCCAAAAGGATTGTTGAAGGCCTATGGTAAACACATCGTTGGAGGGGATAATCCATTTTTTACGCTGGTCGGACAGTGTGCTCATTTGCCATCCCCAATCGAATTCTCCGACATGGGACACATCCATATAAATTCTAGATAGTTCATTTCGCCCCAGCAAATTTTCTGCATGATACTCCAAACCATAGTTAAAATAGAAAGACGGTATGTTGGGTACATGTTTATTATATGTGGGATTATCCGTCCCTTTTGCATCGTTTAACCATTTCTGCCGGTCTCGAATGTCCTGTAGTGTAAGATTGAAATATGTATAGATGTTTGGTGTCACGTCTACTTTCAAATCGGTATCAAATCCCATCGTGCTCGTCTTTCCCAAGTTTGTGTAGATGGAACGGATATCAGCGGGGAAAAGCCTTATCATATTCTGGATATACATGTAATAGAAGTTTGTTTCCCACTGCACGCGGGTAAGTCCCATCACATTTCTTGTATCTATGATGGTTCCAACGTTCAGGTTGTCTCCAATTTCAGGCAGTAAGTTCACTGATGGCTTGATGCTCATTCCGTTACCGAAAAGTTCTCCTGTGTCAGGGAGTCTCACATTGTGTGAAAACGAGAACTTTCCCCTCACGCCTTTCCAAAACTCATAGCTCACTCCCTCACTAAATCCGTAGTACGTTTTGTTCACACTTGTTTGTTTGGGAGCTGATGCATCTTTCATTTGGGCTTTCGACAAGGCATCGCTTGTTCTAAAGATTTTTGACTTCAGATAGTAAATGCTTATCGTCAAGGAATTCTGAAAACGATGATTGGAAGAGGCATACAAATGACAGAGTCCGATATTGTTTGAAATCATTTTGCTGGGAAACGAGCTAGGATCGAACCCGAGATAGTCATTCATGCGTTCATCTTTAGGACGGTAGTCCGAAAGAGCAAGTTGATCATTTATGTTGAATGTATGTTGTCCAAATGTATATTTTAAATTAAATTTGTTTCGTAATTCAAATTGCCGGTTATGGGATTCATTAAGAAGATTATCTTCTGTTTCCCCCATTGCCTGAGTGATGGTTCCATCCCATTGTCTTCTTGTTGTTGTCGTGTCTATCAGGCTCGTTTGTATAATAGGAATAACAAGGGATGATTTCATTTCCAAACCTTTAAAGACGAAGTCGTCTTTTTCTATATGCAAAGTGGGCATTATATTAAAGCCTTTCATATAGGCATGCTGCGAATCAAAGTTAAGAGACTGTATACCTTTTTTATTTCTGTAGAAGGCGCATTCCAAATCCAGTTTATCGAAGTATAACTTTCTAAAACCAATGCCGACATGATAGAAGTCTGCGTCATAATAGTCATTATTTCGTCTTACCTTTCTGTATTCTGAGACTGGCAGATTTATTTCGAATACTGGCCATGACATCGTGTAGTTGTTCTTGGATTTATTCTTAAAGAAAGCAACATTAAATAATATGCCTGACTTTGCAAAAAGCTTTTGAGCACTTGTAAGTGTCTTGGATGTTCCGAATGATGCCAATTCCTGCGTGAATCCTACTAGGTCGCATTCATCCTCACGTGTCACAATATTGATGGCTCCTCCTAATCCGTCGCCTCCATATTCTGCAGGCACAATACCCTTGTACACCTCTATATATTTGATCACATCTATTGGAATATCGTTGATGTCGAAAGAACCGTCAGGACTGTTGAGTGGAAACCCATTAATATATACGGCGACACGCTTACCTTCTAAACCATGTACAGATATGCGCGACGCACTTCCCAATCCGCCTGTCTTTCTTACTTTGATGCCAGACGTGCGTGTAAGAATTTCTTCTATACCGCTTGAACGTCCCCGCAGCTTGGATCCGTCCACTACGGTTACAGCCATAGGACTTTGCCGAATGCGGTTTATTTCCGCCTGCTGGGAAGATCCCCTCACTACAACTTCGTTAAGGACGTTCGCTGATGATTCTAAGAAAAAGTCTTTTGTGATATTGCCGTTTAATACAATGACTTGCCTTACTCGTTTATATCCAACAAATGAAACCTCAACAATACATGTTCCATTTGAGGGTATGTCAATTTGATAATTGCCTGTCTTGTCAGAAACTGTTTTCTGTTTTGTATTTTTGATTGATATGCATACCCCAAATATGGGAAGTCCTGTTTCTTTATCTATGATTTTCCCACGTAATATATTTTGGGCAGACAAAACTGTTGTACACAAACATAGTATCGTTACGATGAATAATCTGTTCATAATTTTATGGATTAATGAGTTCTCGCCATCCTGCTGTATTATAGCGTATATATTCAGACAAAACCTGTTTTGCCTCTTCTTTACGGATTTCTGGATTTGAGACAATCTCTCCGACGATTGTTACCCATGTAGAAGAGGAAATCCGAAAGAATAGTGACGAAACTTTTGTTTGTATTTGTGGATAGACTTTTTGCATTTGGTCAATATATTCTTTACTTATTGCAACTTGTTCTTCGATAAAATTTTCACGGAAAAATTCTACAGAAGTACCTTTTGATTCAAAGAGCAATAACTTTAATTCTTCTTTATACAAGAAAATTATTTTAAGCGTTTCTCTTAGCAAATCTTTTTGACTTTGTATAGAGAAACGAAGTTTGTCTATTTTGTTGGATTCTATGCGATAGGAGGACAGCCTTCCATCCAAGACAGCAAGTAAAGGCCTAAGGACAGCATAAAAAATATCATCTTTTGTCTTAAAATAATTGTATATATTACCTAAGACAACTCCTGATTTTGCAGAAATTGTTCGCATCGAAGTTTTTCTAAAACCATTTTTAATAAATTCATTGCGGGCAGCTGTGACAATTCTGTTTCTTATATCTTCTTTTAATATTTTCATTACTATTTTATTAACGGACATCGTTCAATTTTGTTCATAAAAAAAAGCGTACTGTTTAAAAAACAGTACGCTCCTTTTATTGTCGCCTTTATGCGGCTGTGTGATATTTTTATCATTAATTCAATTTTGGATACAAAGGTATGGGAAGAATTCTATACTGGCAATACTTATTAATAAGTATTTTTAATCGAATTATAATACTAAACTCAAATGGACTTAAAATAGTAATTCTCCTCCAACATCCTTTCCAAGTCCGAAGCCTTGTAGAGTATCTTCCCTGCAAACTGCGTGTAGGGGATAATCTTCCTGTCTCGGTAGTCCTGCAAGGTACGGGGACTGATATACAGCCGCTCGCACACTTCCTTTCCTGTGAGGAAAAGCTCGCCTGCAAAGAGTGGCTTGTGTGTCTGTGCCACTTCCACTATTCGTTTGCCTACACCTCTCAAGGCCGAGACGACCAGTTGCATCTCGTCCGTCTCCATGTTCAAGTCTCTTGCTGTTTCCATCATATCTGTCTGTTTTTAGGTTTGTTCGATTTCGTAAGAAGCAGTGTTTCCACATCCTCGCACTTGTAATAGCACTTGTGTCCGATTTGCGTAAATGGCAGCACACCCGTATCACGATAATGCTGCAAGGTGCGCTTGCTGATGTTCAGCAGCCGGCA
>NZ_KV817598.1:18139-18425 GCF_001814685.1 Prevotella sp. HMSC077E09
AATTGGTTTCTGTAATGATGTAATAGTTCATAATTTTATATTGTTATTGTTTGTTGTCTCAGGTCTTTCCAGTTTCCATCGGCAAAGATAATGGCGTACGTGCGCCTCTCAAAGCCGTGGGGAACAGCAGGGAAGTATCGGGAAAAGAGCAATCCGTTTCATCGGTTCACATTTGCGTTTTCCTGCCCCGTCTTCTTCTTTTGTTGCAAAGACAATGCAAGCGAGTACAGAGGAAAGTTCACTTATCCTTTGCCGAGCGCAGCTTGTCTTATGCAAAATTAATATC
>NZ_KV817598.1:18525-19406 GCF_001814685.1 Prevotella sp. HMSC077E09
ATCGGGCATTTCTTATTCCATCACTTTTCATTCAAGTGGCAGCTTGTGGCGCTATGATGGGGACAAAAGAGACAGATTGATGTTCTTGCCACTGCACAAATGAGGTTAATAAGGTAATTAAAGCAAAAGAGTACATCTGAAAGCAGACAGTAACATCCGTATTTCTGCTAATCTATTTTTCCTGTCATCCGTTTTTTGCTTAATGAGGCGATAAATGCTCTTCTTGACAGCCTGTTTCCCTAAGAATTTTGCAGCGGACGAGCGCAACATTATGCAAGAAGACTCTGAATGCTTGGAAGTTACGCATGCTCACCCTAACTTCACTCTTGGAAACCAATTCAAGGGAATAATGAAAAAGAACGCAGATGCAGGCAATACAGGCAGCAGGAGAAATCCTCATCGAATGAGGAGTTCCTCCAAGAATGCAGAGATAGAAACCTACCTCTCCACACACTACGAGTTCAGATACAATACTGTACTGGGCAGAACCGAATATTGCAGTAAGGGTAATAATCGTTTTGTAAAGGTTGGTCGTTATGAAATCAATACGCTCCGCAGGGAACTTGATTGCGATGAAGGCATCGTAACTTCTTCCGATAATCTCTACTCTATCATCGAGAGCAGTTTTTCTCCGCGCATCAATCCTGTGCAGGAGTATTTAAAAGGGTTGCCATTGATAGATATAGGCGATAGCAGTAGCTGTGATGATGCCGGTTGCAGGGATAGTAATGTGTCTTCTTTTTCACCGAAAGCCATTCCCCACTTGGCAAGTTGCGTAGTCGTGCGCAACTCTGACAAATGGTTGCCGTATCTCACCAAGTGGCTCGTGGCAGTGGTAGCCAACGCGATGGACGACCGTGAGTGCCGTAACCATACCTGCC
>NZ_KV817598.1:19506-19996 GCF_001814685.1 Prevotella sp. HMSC077E09
TGGACGACCGTGAGTGCCGTAACCATACCTGCCTTGTACTGACAGGTGAGCAGGGTAAGTTCAAAACAACGTTTCTCGATTTGCTCTGTCCCCCAGCACTGCACGGTTACAGTTACACAGGAAAAATATATCCGCAGGAAAAGGACACACTTACCTATATCGGTCAGAACCTTATCGTAAACATAGATGACCAGCTCAAAGCCCTCAATAAGCGGGACGAGAACGAACTGAAGAACCTCATCACCTGTCCGATGGTCAAGTACCGTATGCCGTATGACAAGTACGTGGAGGAGCATCCCCACTTGGCAAGCTTTGTGGCATCAGTGAACGGCAATGACTTTCTTACAGACCCGACAGGCAGCAGAAGGTTCCTGCCCTTTGAAGTACTTTCCATAGACATAGAGAAAGCCAAGCGTATTTCAATGGACAATGTCTATGTTGAAGCCAAAACCCTATTAAAGTCAGGTTTCCGCTATTGGTTTGATGATGA
>NZ_KV817598.1:20096-22423 GCF_001814685.1 Prevotella sp. HMSC077E09
AGACCGCTGAGATGGAACTCTTGCTGCGTTGCTTTGAAAAGCCAACGGAGGATGAAAGCTATTCGTTAATGACCACTACGGAGATACTCACCTATTTGGGTATTTATACCCACCAGCCACTTGTTGCCAAGCGTATGGGCGAAGCCTTGAAGAAAGCAGGATACATAAAGGTGAGCAAACGAAGAAACGGTGGAAGCCCCATCTATGTCTACAAGATCAGAAAAATCTTGCCTTGCCCGCTCCTTCAAACTTGTAGTAGCCAAATGTAGTAGAATGTGTAGTATCGTCCTATACTACTAATCGTTGTTGATTATCAATTACTTATCACAAAATAGTATGTAGTAAGAAGAAAGATGAAAAAGTTTGGAGGGGAAAAACTTTGGAAACGGTAAAACCATAAAACAGACAAGCATAAATAATTATCATTCAACCCATTAAAGTGTCAAAACAATGAAAGAAAAAGATTTATCACTTATCAAGCGATATTCCATTGTGGAGTATCTCGAAAAGAAAGGTATCAGGCCTGTCCGCAGGACACCAGCCTATGCCATGTACCGTTCACCGCTCAGGGAGGAAACGCGTCCGAGTTTCAAAGTGGACACGGAAAAGAACCTTTGGATAGACTATGCCGAAGGCAGGGGTGGAAGCATCATCGACCTTTGTATACGCTTGGAGGGCTGCACATTCTCGGAAGCAATCTGCCGTTTGGGGCAGAACGCTTCAGAGTATACAGCGCACAGCTATTCAAAGACTGAACCCCGTATTGGTCTCAACCAGACAACTACAAGACAAGCAAGCGAAACAAGGAGACTGATAAGCATATCAGACACCTTGCCGCCGCATTTGCAGGAATACCTTATCAAGGAACGTTGCATCAATTTGAAAAAGGCAACACCCTTTCTCAAATGTATCAGCTACGAGGTAAGGGGAAAGAGATATGAAGCCATCGGCTTTGCCAATTCTTCGGGTGGTTATGAACTTCGGGACAACAATACGTTCAAGGGAACGATTGCCCCGAAGAACATCACTCCGATATTTGAGGACAAGGCACAACCCGTCTGCCTGTTCGAGGGCTTTATGGACTTTCTCTCTTTTCTTTCAATGAAAGGGGAGGTCTCCAACCAATGTCTCGTGATGAATTCCGTGAGTAATGTAGCAAGAAGTATCCACTACCTGAATGAAAGAAATATAACCTCCGTTCGTGCTTTTCTTGACAATGACGATGCAGGGCGAAAAGCTGTGCAGGAATTTGTAAACACAGGTTTTAAGGTAGAAGATATGGCTGTGTATTATGGAGACTTCAAAGATCTCAACGATTTTCACGTCAGACGTGTCCGTGAGCAACGGGAAGAGTTGGAGAAAACTCCAAATATAAGCAACAAAATAAAACAAGTCAAACTTAAAATAAGATAGAGTGATGAAAAAGGAAAGAAGAAACATGGAAGAAATAGATCGTTTCATAGGAAAAACTTTTGGTATGAGCCAAGCTGAAAATTCAAGTGAACAATCTGTCTCTGAATTCCGGGAAAAGGGAATGAAAACTATTCAAGAGCAAAAACAACAAGAAACAGGACATGCCATAGAGCATGCCACGCCATCCGAGCCTGCACAGCATACAGAGAGCGCAACCGTTCAACGACGCATCAGTGCCAAGATGAGAAAGGAGACTCTCGAAGCCTATAAGCAGGCGTTCCTTGTTCCAACAAAGCTAAGTGAGAGAAAGGCGGTCTATCTGAGCAGGGAAACACAGGAACATGCGGACTTCATTGTCCGTAGATTGGGAGATAAAGGAGCCAATGTCTCGAGCTTCATCGAAAACCTTGTGCGTATCCATTTGGAGGAATACGGTGAGGATATAGAAAAATGGAGGAAGCTGTAAACAACAGAAAAACGGTCAAGGACTATCGAGTAAAAGGATGTCCCTTTCACTCAAAATCCTCGACCGTTTTAGGGTAGTACCAACAATAGATTTTTACTGAACACATTGAACGGTGGGAATGCCACGAACACAGTTAATCTTCTGAATGCATAGCATTCATTTTTGGACGACAAAACGCTTTATGCGTAAACGTTTCGTTAGCTGACATTGCAAGACGTCAGTTTGTACCCACAAACTGCGCTTGCTCCCCTCGTTCGGTTATCGGGGAGATTAGACCGTAATCACTCCGTTCTCATCGGTCAGCGTTCGGAAATTAAGCAAGATTGAAAACAAAGAAAAGAGGACTTTTATATGAACAGATATGATAGCAGAACTGCCAAATGGCAGCAACGAGGTAAAGAAGAAGCGAGGATAAACAAGACGGAGTTCATCAAGGTAAGATGCACCT
>NZ_KV817599.1:0-9991 GCF_001814685.1 Prevotella sp. HMSC077E09
GAGACTGTCGCATTTACTAATTTAAACTGCAAATCATTAGTTTATTTAAGTTATACAAAGCACTCTCCCGCTCTCTATCCCTTTGAGAATATGAAGTTGCTTGCTTAGATTAAACCTTGCATGCACCGGACACTATATAAACTTATGATAAAATGAGCAACACCCAACAATATGAAGCAGGACATGACATCACTACAAAAAGTAGAACAAGAAGTGCTTAAAACGCGTAAATCAATGAAAACAAAGCAGTTCTGAAAATATTTTAGCCTCTTTTACCTAAAAAAGTATCGATAAATTTTCATATCATTAAAAAAACTCGTATATTTGCAAACCCAAAAGAGAGGGTGACAAACCATACAAAATAAGAATATAAAAAATACAATACAAATATGACTAAGGCAGATATCATTAATGAAATTGCTATGGCAACGGGCGTCCAGAAAAGAGATGTCACAGTGGTTGTCGAAAGCTTTATGGAGACCATTAAAAATAGTTTACTTGAAAAGAAAGAGAATGTATACCTGCGTGGTTTTGGCAGTTTCGTCATCAAACACCGTGCAGCAAAGACCGCACGCAATATCCTCAAGAATACAACTATGACGATTGAGGCCCATGACTTGCCAAGTTTCAAGCCATCAAAGTCATTCATTGAACAGATGAAGAACGAATAACAATAACAAATAATTATATTTCAAAATTTAAAGATTATGCCAAACGGAAAGAAGAAGAAGGGCCACAAAATGGCAACTCACAAGCGTAAAAAGAGACTACGCAAGAATAGACATAAGAGCAAGTAAGCTTGATAGCCTATTAAGGACTTAGGGGGCATGTCAATACATCCACAAGGAAGTTGTGACATGCCCCTTTATGGTAACAGTAAGAACTAAGTAAAGATTAAAAAATGACAAGCGAAGTTGTAATCGACGTAAGGGAGAAAGAAATTTCGATAGCTCTGTTAGAGGATAAAAATCTGGTGGAATATCAGAATGAACCACGGCAGGCTTCTTTCTCTGTTGGCAACATTTACGCTGCTAAAGTTAAGAAACTCATGCCGGGACTTAACGCATGCTTCGTGGATGTTGGCTATGAACGCGACGCTTTTCTGCATTATCTTGACTTAGGCAGTCAATTCAATTCCTACGCCAAGTATCTGAAACAGGTGAACAGCGATAGGAAGAGACTCTATCCTTTCAGTAAGGCACAGAGGTTGCCTGACTTGAAAAAGGACGGAAGTGTTCAGCAATTGCTCTCTGTCGGACAGGAAGTTTTGGTGCAGATTGTAAAAGAACCCATCTCCACTAAAGGTCCCCGACTGACAGGCGAGCTTTCGTTTGCAGGACGGTTCATTGTCCTTATTCCTTTTGGAGATAAAGTCTCAGTATCTTCTAAAATCAAAAGTGGTGAAGAGCGTGCACGACTGAAGCAGCTCATCTACAGCATTAAACCTAAAAACTGCGGTGTCATTGTAAGGACTGTTGCAGAAGGAAAGCGGGTCGCAGAACTCGACACTGAAATGAAAGTGTTGACAAAGCGATGGGAGGACGCAATCCTCAAGACACAGAAACAACAGAAGAGACCGCAGTTGGTATTTGAAGAAACAGGCAGGGCTATCGCTATGTTGAGAGACCTGTTCAATCCAAGTTTCGAAAATATTTATGTCAATAACGAAGAAGTTTACAACGAAGTAAAACACTACTTGACACTCATTGCCCCAGAAAAAGCAAATATTGTCAAGCATTATACGGGCAAAGTGCCTATCTTCGACAACTTCAACGTTACCAAACAGATTAAATCAAGTTTCGGTAAAACCATAAACTATAAGCATGGGGCTTATCTGATTATCGAACATACCGAGGCACTTCATGTCGTAGATGTAAACAGTGGAAACCGCTCGAAATCTGAAAACGGACAGGAAGCCAATGCTCTTGACGTGAATTTAGGGGCAGCCGATGAGTTAGCAAGACAGCTAAGACTACGCGATATGGGAGGAATCATCGTTGTAGATTTCATCGACATGAACCTTGCAGAAGACCGACAGATGCTCTATGAACGCATGTGTAAGAATATGCAGAAAGACAGGGCTAGACACAATATCCTGCCTCTGAGTAAATTTGGACTGATGCAAATCACGCGTCAACGCGTGCGTCCGGCAATGGATGTCAATGTAGAGGAGACATGTCCCACCTGCAATGGCACCGGAAAAATCAGATCAAGCATTCTCTTCACCGACCAATTGGAAAGAAAGATTGACCGCCTTGTCAACAAGATTGGCATCGCAAAGTTCTATTTACACGTTCATCCATATGTGGCTGCCTACATCAACAAAGGGTTTATTTCCCTTCGTCGCAAGTGGCAACTCAAATATGGTTTCGGCGTACATATCATTCCATCGCAGAAACTTGCATTCCTACAATACGAGTTTTATGACAGTCAAGGCGAATTCATTGATATGAAAGAGGAAATAGAAACAAAATAAACCATCCTGCAAGTTCAAACTTGTATTAAGAAAAAGCTGCATACATCATATCTTCAGATGATTGTATGCAGCTTATGTCTTTATAGAAAACAAGGTTACTGTCAATGCTTCTTATGGCGCTTAAGCTCCAATTCGGGGATTTTTACCCTGTCTCCTTTTTTCAGCACTTTCTCCTTATTCATCACTTCCAAATAGCATTCCATGCCTGACCCTAAGTGCTGGCGACTGATAGAAGCAAGCGTCTGTCCGGCTTGCACCTTGACAATCTGCTTGACACCGACAATGCGATAAGCACCCGTACGAACACGCGCATCACTGTTATTCAACTCATCATAAGGATTTTCTTCCTTTGAAGGAACTGGCTTTTCAACAACAGGAGCAGGCTTTTCCGCTACAGCAACAGGCTTCATAACCTTTGAAGGCCCCCTCAATGTGGAGTAATCTTTCTTTAGAAGTTCAATCTGAAGTGTTCCCACCTCTGTCATCAAACTCTCAATTCGATCATTCCGTTGATATAATTCCATGAACAAATAGCATATTGTTCCAACAAGAACTACAAATAATGCCACAAGAGAAGACACCAATAACTTCATATAAGGAGACTTATGAGGAGTATTAACAGTGGCAACATCTTCGATATCTTGAACTGTATCTTCCTGCATATCAGTTCTTCCTATCACAGGCTCAACCTCTTTTTCTGATGACGTTTCCGGCGTTTCCACCTTATCCCCTACTACATTATCAGTAGCAGTTTCAACGGTTCCCTGTACAAATTCCACTTTTTCTACTTCCGAAACGACTGGTTCTGAAACAGCATCTCGCACATTGTTTTCCTGTATATCCTCCTCCACAGACACAGTTTCTGCCGGCAACTCTGACACAACAGCAACAGCTTCGACTCGCTCTTCATGGGGATTATCAACCTTTTCAACCGTCTTTTCCTCTACACTTTCTGTTTTTTCTTCAACCGGAGTAGACTCTTCCAACTGCTCTTCAAATTCGTCTTCCAGTTCAACACCCTCGTTGACTACAACTGTTTCAAACTGCGAGAAAGGCCTGTTGACCAGTTCTTTCATAGCATTATCCGGCGTAAAGGATATCTTGTCACGCCCTTCAATCACAATACGTTCTCCCGTGTTCACATCGACACTCTCGCGGGAACTGACACTCGTCAACTTAAATGTACCCAATCCCTTTATCTTAACTTGCCGTTCACGCTGCACTCCTTCATTAATGACATCTATCATCAACGCAATGAAATGCTCGGCATCAGCCACTTTAAGCCCGTGCTTGTCAACCAAACAGCGTGCTATATCTTTCATATTAGTCATTGCCATCTCCTCCATTTTTAAGTTTCTCTTTAATGGATGCATTCGGCTTAAAGCCCAACACCAACTTGGGTGGCACTAACATTCGCATGCCTGTAGAGGGGTTGACAACAACACGTTCCATACGTTTTTTCACTTCAAACGTACCAAAACCCGTCAAAGAAACATTTTCCCCAGCTTCAAAACTATCACCCATTCCTTCAATAAGCGTATTGACGAGTTTCTGTGCATCGGCCTGAGTGTAGCCACTTCTCAAAGCCAATTCAGCGATAAATTCCTTATTATTCATACCAAGAACTGTTATTTAACAACATGTCCATAAAGATCAAACTCCTCACTATCCGTTATTTTCACATCATAGAAGTTGCCAACACGGAGCCGAACACCCGCTGCAGGAATAAGCACTTCAGGGTCAACTTCTGGCGAACAGAACTCCGTACGTCCGATATAATAATCACCTTCTTTACGGTCAATGATAACTTTCATCACCTTACCAACCTTTTCAGCCTCCACATCAGCACTGATTTCCTGCTGTATTGCCATTAAAGTGTCAAGGCGATGTTGCTTGACTTCTGGCGTAACATCATCTTCATAATGATTTGCACTGTATGTTCCTTCCTCTTCAGAATAGGCAAAAGCACCCATTCTTTCAAACTTTGCCCACTTGACAAACTCAACGAGTTCATTGAAATCTTCTTCTGTTTCACCCGGAAACCCAACCAACAATGTCGTGCGAATATGTATGCCAGGGACAGCTTCGCGTATCTTCTTAATCAGTTCTATGGTTTCCTCCTTACTCACATGACGGTGCATTGCATCAAGCATATGGTTGGAAATATGCTGCAAAGCAATATCAAGATACTTACAGACATTCGGCTTTTCACGAATGACATCAAGCAGTTCCAAAGGGAATTGATTGGGATATGCGTAATGAAGACGTATCCACTTGACTCCCTTGATATCGGCCATATCACTGATAAGGTCAGCAATATGCCGCTGCCCGTCAATATCAACTCCATAGTAAGTAAGTTCTTGTGCAATGATCTGAAACTCCTTAACACCATCATTCACAAGCTCTCTTACTTCCTGTAAGATATCTTCTTTTGGGCGACTCACATGCTTTCCCGTAATCAAAGGGATAGCACAATAGGCACAATGGCGGTCACACCCTTCGGCAATCTTCACGTAAGCATAATGCCGGGGCGTAGTCAAATGACGCCGACCATTGCAGGATGGCACCTCCGCCTTACCGAGATCAGTCAGCAACTGCTTGTAGTTGAACTTCCCATAGAACTTATCCACCTCTGGAATCTCTTTCTCAAGCTCGTCCTTATAGCGCTGCGACAGGCACCCCATCACATAAAGACGCTTCAAACGCCCTTCATTCTTTGCATGAACAAACTCAAGAATGGTATTGATGCTCTCTTCTTTGGCGGATTCTATAAAGCCACATGTATTGATAACAGCAATCTCCCCGTCAGGTCGTTTGCTGTCATGGACACAATGATATCCGTTAGCTTCGAATTGCTTCATCAGATGTTCGCTATCAACGAGGTTCTTTGAGCAACCCATGGTTATGATATCTATCTGATTTCTCTTCATCTGAAACACTTCTATGCGATATCAGGCAAACAAAGAGTCAACAAACTCTTTACGATTGAACAGCTGGAGATCTTCCATCTGCTCGCCCAAACCGATATACTTTACAGGCACTTTCAGCTGATCGCTGATGCCAATAACTACGCCACCTTTAGCTGTTCCGTCTAATTTAGTGATAGCCAGACTCGTGATATTCGTAACTGCAGAGAACTGCTTAGCCTGCTCAAAAGCATTCTGTCCGGTGCTTCCGTCAAGCACAAGCATCACTTCATCAGGGGCTTCGGGCAGCACTTTCTTCATCACTTCCTTGATTTTCTTCAACTCGTTCATCAGCCCCACCTTGTTATGTAGACGCCCCGCAGTGTCTATCAACACAACATCCGCTCCATTAGCCTTGGCACTTTGCAGCGTATCGAAAGCTACACTGGCCGGATCAGAGCCCATTTGCTGTTTGATGACAGGCACTCCCACGCGCTCACCCCAAATGGAAATCTGCTCTACAGCAGCTGCACGGAATGTGTCGGCAGCACCTAAAAAGACCTTCTTGCCTGCATTCTTAAACTGATAAGCAAGTTTACCAATCGTCGTAGTCTTCCCTACTCCATTCACACCCACTACCAAAATCACATAAGGTTTATGGTCGCTTGGGAGTTCCCAACTATCATTATCATCCGTATTATTCTCTGCCAATAGCGATGCTATCTCTTCTCTGAGGATGCCATTCAGCTCTGAAGTAGAGACATATTTATCTCGGGCAACGCGTTCCTCTATGCGTTCTATGACCTTCAATGTCGTATCTACGCCCACATCACTGGTTATCAATACTTCTTCAAGGTTATCAAGCACCTCGTCATCAACCTTAGACTTACCGGCAACGGCACGCGTCAGTTTACTGAACACGCTCTCCTTGGTCTTCTCAAGTCCCTTGTCGAGCGTCTCTTTCTTTTTCTTGTTAAATAGTCCGAAAATTCCCATAATTACGTAATTTGATGATAAGCAGCAAACAAAGAAAGTCTTTCAAGCAGACATACCCTTGTGCAAGAACATCGCATATGAAACATAAACGAATTTCATCCTCCCCATAACCGCATGCAGCTTATCTTCTGCAAAGATAATAAAAAAGTAAGGAAGAAAAAAGGTATGAATGTAAAATAATGAAGAGATGCATTCGGCAAGACACAACCCGAAGCTATCTTTAGTGTAAAATAAATTCACCTTAGATTTGCATTCGTCTGCAAAATTCATTATCTTTGCCAAAGGGAAAGTGTCAACATGCTTTCCCTTTTTTCATCTCCACTTATCAACAGGCATGCTTAAAGCTTCATGATATCAACTCAAATGACACGAATCAGCTTGCAATCTGCGTCACTTCACGCACTGACTCGGCACAGATTACAAGCTAAAGTGACTCATTTCAGACCACATCATGAAACAAAATGGAAGATGAAAAGAAGCTAAGGAAAAAACAAGACAAAACATATTGTCAGGTATTTTGAGTTTTTTCATAAAAAAACTTAATGAGAAAAAGAAAGCCCTTACTGTATTTTCAGCATTTATTACTCATTCATTACAGACCTATAGATACGCTCTTATAGAATTCAGAGCAGGTTATTTCGGCTCGCTGAAAATATCATCCAATGTAGTTTCATAAGCCACAAAAGGGAATGCTATAAGACAACATTTTATGCAAAATTACGAAAAAAGGCAGCCCGCATGATACAGACTGCCTTTTCTTTTTATATACTTCTCGTTCAGAAGAAGAGATATCTGTTATCAACAACCTTAGCGTTGATGTAGAGTTCATTCATGAAGTTGCCGGCATACTGCATAGTCTTCTGGCGTAATTTCTGCTCCATGGTCTTGTCGTCAAACTTACCCGGACGCATGGTCTTATTGGTAACCTGGAACATATAGACACCGGCGTTGCCCTTCACAGCCTTTGTTGAGAACTTACCTTTAGCCGTTGCATAGACTGCACCGCTCAAAGCAGGCTCGCTTGCACCCGTAAGCGTAACGAACACGGGAGCAGCAAAAGTAACTTGATTTACATCGGCAACCTTTGCTCCCTTTGCCTTGGCAGCAGCAAGTGTGCTCACACCGTTCAACTTACTCATAAGCATTTCAGCCTTCTTGTCTTTCATTACTTCGGCCTTCACCATTTCCTTTACTTGAGAATCATCCAAAGAACGATAGCCTACAGGGTGGATTTTGGTGAGAACAGCAACGAGAAGATGATCATTATCACCACAGGTGTACATTTGAGAAACTGCGCCCTGCTTTGCCTCAAAGAGCCACTTCAATGCATCACGAGTGCCGTGGATATTGGCCAAATAATGCTGAGCTGTTGTAATATCATTGGCTTCCTGCACCCTATAACCATTCTTAGCTGCATTCTTGATGATATCATCTCCCGTCTGATTGGCACTCACGAATGAAGAGAATTTGTTATAAGCCTTGCTGTAAGTTTCATTAGAGAAGACAATATTCTTCTTGATAACGGCAGCAATATACTTGTCGGTCATGGCCTTACGGCTGAGCACCTGAACAATGATATTGCCCTGTGGCAAAACGATATTCTTGGTCTCATTGACAGCCATCATATTCAGACTTGTGATATAGTTCTTGGTGTCATTGTCCATAGAAGGCACGTTCTGATACTGCTGTGTGGTCATCCATGCCTTCTGACCAGTCTGCCCATACTTCTTAGCTACAGCCTCAAAATCAGCTCCGCCCTTTAATGCTGCATAGATAGAATCGGCAGATTTGTGAGCAACATCCGCACTTGCACCACCGACTTGTATCTGGCGATACTCAATGGAATCAGGCAACTGCTGCTTAGCAATCAGTCGGATAACATTCAAAGTGTTGTCCATTGTATTCTCTATAATACCAGACGTATGACCAACAGCCATAGAGTCAAGTTTTGCTGCAATATCCGAAGGGAAGGCTGTCTTACCGACAGGAATACCCAGATAGTTCACAAGTGAGGAGCTCTTGCGCACAACCGCGGAAGGATCTTCTGCTGAAGCAAGGTCCTTGGCATATCCGGCAAACTCCTTTTGAAGCGCATTCTTATCAGCTGCAGAAGGTGTAACCTGAAAATCAACATACTTGATGTCGCGACTCTCTACATACTGCTGGAAACGTGGTTTCAGTTCATCATACTTGGCCTTAAGGTCAGACTCTGTAATCTGAACCTTGTCATCCTGGATCGAACTGTAAGGGAATGCAGCAAGTTGGATATTGCTTTCATTGTTCTCCTCCTTGAATGCCATCTTTGCCTCTACTGGATTTGACAGGAGACAATGTGCAAGCAAGCTTTGATATTTCTGTGCCAGAAGCTGCTGACGAAGTGTCTTTTCAATGAATGTCCAATACTTATAGATGGTTTCATACTGCTGAGCCATTTGAGGATTAGCCGAACGTTGTGTGTCATATTCAGCCAAGAACTTCTGCAATGCATTTGCATCGAAGCGGCCGGTCTGCTGGTTAACGAAAGGCGTCTGGAGCAACATCGGGTTAGTACCAGCCTTCAGCACATTCTGCAATTCAGCATCTGTGACACGGAGACCAAGCTGCTTAGCCTCATGCTCTACAATCTTTGTCTGCACAAAGGTGTTCCATACCATGTCCTTTACCTGGTTGAGTTGCTCGTCATTCAAGGCCTCAGCACCCTGCTGCATCTTGATCACTTCAGTGTACTCATCAACAAGTTTTTGGAATTCATTCACATTAATCTTCTCTCCCAAAACCTCTCCTACCTGCTGACGCGCATTGTTACGAGTCGACTCACAAGAGCGAAAGGCCTCTTCAGCAATGAATGCAAAAAGACCCAATCCAATGATACCCATCAGAAAGGCGCCTTTGCTTCTAATTTTTCCTAATGCTGCCATTACTTTAATTTGTTTTTTATTTTTTAGTTATTTCTTTCTCTGTATCAACTAAATTGCCCACAAAAATACGAATAAAAAAGCATATAGCGCAATTTTTCACGTAAAAAATACGCGAATTCGGTTTAAGAAACGGCTATTCAACTCCAAGGAAAGCCGGAAAACGCAGAAAAAACACTCGTCGTTGGTCGACGAAATGCAGAAATCGCTGAAAAACGCTCATCGTCGGTCGACGAAACGCAGAAATCGCTGAAAAACGCCTGTCATCCGTGGATGAAATCGAGAAAACGCTGAAAAACGCCCGTCATCCGTGGATGAAACCAAAAAAATGGTAAAAATAAGCTTTCCGCCGCGGCTGAAACTGAAAAAACGACAAAAATCGGCTTTCCGCCACGGCGGATGAGTAGAAAACAGCAAAAACAGCATTTCCGCCGCGGCCGAAAGTGAAAAAACGGAGAAAATCGGCTTTCCGCCGTGGCCGAAGAGTAAAAAACAGCAAAAACAGCGTTTCGGCCACAGCCGAAACTGGAAAACAGCCTCAAAACAGCTTTCACGCCCTACGGGAAATGCAAAAACACCCTCAAAATGGCTTTAACGCCCTACGGGAAATGCAAAAACACCCTCAAAACAGCTTTAACGCCCTACGAGAAATGCAAAAACAGCTTCAAAATGGCTTTAACGCCCTACGGGAAATGCAA
>NZ_KV817599.1:10091-26241 GCF_001814685.1 Prevotella sp. HMSC077E09
ACGCTGAAAATTGCATTTCCAACCCCTTGGAAACCGAAAAACACCTGGCAGCCTGCTCTCCAACCCCTTGGAAATAGAAAAAACGCTGAAAATTGCATTTCTAACCCCTTGGAAACCGAAAAACACCTGAAAACCAGCTCTCCAACCCCTTGGAAGCAGAAAGATGGATGCTTAAACCGAATTCACGTAAAAAATACTTATTATAGGCCCCGCATGGGTATTAAAAGCAGATAAAAGTCAATAACATTGACGACTTGTTTCTGCTGTCATGCAAATAGAAGTAGGGGGTCAACGACAAAAGAAAGCTGCCATATCACAAGACTGTAAGCTTCACCAACTCGATCTTTGTCATTGTGCTCTTGATAATCTTGAAACTGAAACGGCCGATTTTCACGACCTCATTAAGCTTGGGAAAACTCTGATAAAAGTTCAGAATAAAGCCACCGACCGTTTTATAATCATCATCTTCCGGCAAACCAAGATTGAACATATCATTCACTTTGTCAATCTCCAAGCGCGCAGACAGGAGATATTCATTGTCGCTCATCTTCTTGGCAACATATTTATTGCTGTCGTGTTCATCTTCGATATCACCGAATATCTCTTCCACAATATCCTCTAAAGACACGATACCACTTGTTCCTCCGAACTCATCAACCACGACGCCAAGGCTTTTCTTACTCTGCAAAAAGGTCTTCATCAATTTTTGAGCTGCCATTGTTTCGGGCACAAAAGGCATTGTCCGAACAGACTCATGCCAATCTTTCCCTGCCGTCCGAAACATTTCCGATGAGTGAATATAGCCTTCTATATGGTCAATATCACCACGGTAAACGATGATTTTACTATTTCCACTTTCAATAAACTTCTGCATGAGGTCAGCTACAGTGCAATCATATTCGACAGCATTGATTTCTGTACGAGGAATCATACAGTCGCGCACCTTTGTTTCCGAAAACTCCAAAGCGTTCTGGAATATCTTCACTTCATCATCAATCTCATCATCAGACTTTGCATTATCAATACTGGACTGGACAAGATAATCAAGATCTATCTTAGAAAATTCTTCCTCGTTATCCTCCTTTTCCATTTTAATACCGACTAATCTCAACAGTAACTTCGCAAGAAAGGTCGCGAAACGACTGATTGGCCAAAGCACGATGTAAAAAAGGAATGCCATTGGAGAGAAGATTGTCATCAGCCCGTTCGGATTGCTTTTGAAAAGTATCTTCGGCAAGAATTCCCCCGTAAAGAGCATAATCACCGTTGAAAGAACCGTATCGGCAGGGACCGTAAAAGCCGGAGTAAATCCGTGGAAGATTGAATTGTCAAAGAAACGGGCTATCAGAATACCATAAATGACAAGCACGACATTGTTTCCAACAAGCATCGTACTCACGAAATCATTGGGATGACGATAAAAGAAATTAATGAGCCGCGTTGCCACACCATGTCTCTCTTTATCAACTTCAAAAAGCATACGATTACTGGAAACGAAAGCAATCTCCATTCCCGAGAAGAAAGCAGAAAATGCCATCGTGCCCAAAATGCCGATTACCAAAGGAATATCTATGGTTTCATTCATCATACAAAAACTTAATCAATGCATCAAAGGAATTGATGTGTTTCTACGTTGCGGTGTTGCAATAGGATGCTGATACTTTGCAATAGAGTCTTGCGCACGCCGCGCAGAATCCGTCATATTTGCATCATTGGCGCCATTATCTCCTCCCTCGAAATCGTCTTTGGCAAAAGAGCCTTTCGTGTTGGATATGAAATATTTCGTCATCTGCTCATCACTGCGGAAATAACTCCCTTGAAGTGTGCGGTCAGGCGTAATCAATTTAGAGAAAACATTTGAATAGAGTTCATGTTTCCCTTCATCCCAGAACAACTGTTCACTGGCAAAACGTAATCCGTCCTTGGTGAGAATGCGAACCCGAGAACGCAACTCCCACAACCTCATCTGATCGTAATAATAAGCCGTATCACACTGAATATAGGCCTGAACATGAAATTTTTCATCGAATTGTTCGAGGAACACTCCCTTGTTGAACAGCCAGCGAGACGGTTGTAAATTGGTATTGATCTCCCATTCTTCAGTAACAATCCGATATTTGGCAACGCCTGAATCGGAAATCAACGTATTGACACCATAGCTTGTCATAACAGCGACAGAATCACGAGCACGAATTGCAGGAGCAGTATGTTCATGCTGTTCTTCACAGGCAATGAAAAGCATTATGGACATCATAGCCAAACATATATTATACCTTATAGGTTTCAACATAGGAGAAATAGAGCCTAAGACTATTTTTTATTCAACCTTCCACTTGGCAAACCAACGTTCGTTGAACGTAAAACCAATATTAATTCGGAAAGTGTTCTCCTTGATTAGCCCTGGTGCCTCCTGCCGAACCCATGAACCACTGATATTGAGTATAGACCGATTATTCCACTCATTAATAACAGGAATACCCAAACCTACACTTACTCCATACTCTTTCGGCCCCTCCACACCATTCACTTTATAATATGGTGTAGCATAAGAAGCGCCTAAACGATAGTGAAGACGGTTAGAGAACTTACGCCCCTTTTCATTGGGACAAAACTCTGCCCCCAAGGTTAATTTGTGACGATCTTTGTAGATACTGTTGGAAAGAACATATTTTGGCACACCATTCTCCAATGTATATTCTGGATAGCCTACTTTACCAAACTGCATCAATGAATAGTCAACGCCAACCTTCAATTTATTGTTGTGATTAAACATCAAGCCACCTCCAAATGTAGTTGGAAGTTCTAAACCATTCTTAATTTTCAAAGAAGTAGTATCAGACACGTTCGTTTGTGAGTTGTTTGAAATGATTCTGCATTCAGGATCTACATCTAACTTGTGTCCCAAACCATAGGTTGCACCAATGGTCAATTCATCTTTCTTTGACAGGCGAGCAGTATATTGCACACCGAAATCAAGTTTATAGTTGTTCACTGTCGCCGTATAATACTTTGAAATGGTATTAACATAAGCGTCACTGTAAGAGTTAACCACAGAACGTGTATAGTTTCCCCAAAGATAAGCAATATTTGCACCTATAGACAAACCTGTAAATGGTTGCCAGCCCACACCGAGATAAACTTGGTGCAGTCCCCCATTACCTTCAAATGTATTTGTGTAAGTCTGATAAGATGGCGACTGCTTGTTATTCAAATCTCCTGTTGTAGCATATTTATATCCGATATTTGAATAAGGAATAACGCCAAAGCTAACGCCAACATGTTTGGCTGCACGAAACCCCGCTACAACATAATCAAACACACCGTTCTTAGCATTCTTCTTAACACCATTCTCTTTAAAATTCGTCAATTGACCAGAGAAACCAGCATCAAATATAAATGACAAAGAGTCCAAAGAAGAATAAGATGCAGGGTTCATGTAGTTGATTTGGCCATGTTCATGAAAACCCAAGCCTAAGCCATTCATTCCCCGATTAAACCCTGTACCATAATCGGACAATAAACCTAAGCCATATTGACTATATGGTGAATTAGTGCCACTTTGAGCTAATGCTGTTGTTGATATTACTGTCAACAAGGTAGCGCTTAATAATAGTTTATTCATAATTGCTATATAATTGCTTGCAAAATTATCAAAAAAATCAGAAACAAATGCATGATAACTCAGAAATATAAGCTATTTTTGCATTGTGAAACGTTTTCAATATATTTTCAGAAGTGTACTGCTTGTTTTTTCAATGTCTTTTACACATAATATCCAAGCAGCACAAACATCGTCTGACATTTATGGTGATTCCATGCAAATCAGCCTACTTACTTGTGGCCCTGGACATGAGATTTATTCTCTGTACGGACATACAGCAATAAGGTTTCAGGATTTAAGAAATCATCAAGATCTTGTCATTAATTACGGGATATTCTCATTTCGTCAGAAATATTTCATATTGAGATTTATTTTTGGTTTGACAGACTATGAAATGGGTATCATGCCCTATAAAGACTTCTATGAAGAATATAAAAGCGAAGGGAGATGGGTGAAAGAACAATCTCTAAATCTTTCACCTCAAGACAAGCAGAATATCGCTTTGGCTATAGATAAAAACTACATGCCAGAAAACAGGACATATCGTTATAATTATTTCTACGACAACTGCACGACAAGAGCACGCAACATCTTAATCAATAATATGAATGGATTTATTGATTATCATGGTTACCAACATTTTACATCATCATATAGGGAGGAAATCCATCAGTGGAACAAACAACATCAATGGGCTAAATGGGGAAACGATTTACTCCTTGGTCTTAAGGCTGACCGCCCACTTTCAATGGAGGAACGACAATTTCTTCCTGATTCCCTAAGTCATGATTTTCAACATGCGATTGTAAACTATGGACATGGGAAAACAAAAAAACTCGTCAGCAAAAGTTCTTACTTGCTCTCTCCCACACCAACAAACAATATGGGAGATAATGATTTTTTCAATAAATTTACACCCAACATTCTGATATTCTTTATCATTGTGATAATCATAACATCTACTGTACTGCAAAGAAAAGCCAGATGCTACTATATCCTGACATTCTCTGTCTTATGGTTAGTAACTGGACTTTGTGGTTTTATACTCACTGCAATGATCTTCAGTCAACATCCCACTGTAAGTCTTAATTTACAGATATTCATACTTAATCCGCTCAACCTATTACTACTTTTCCCCAAAATCCGCAATAAGAGAAACTACCAACTTCTCATAATCTCATGTTATGCAATAGGATGTATCGGAAGTTTTTTCCAAACTTTTGCAGACGGAATACAACTCTTGGCATTCGTTTTGCTTATAACAAGCGTCATGTCATTCAGAGTCGCACAAAAGCAACATCAATTATTATAAGAAAACAACGTGAACAGATATATTGCCATACTGATAGCCGCATTAACTTCTGCAGAGATGCAAGCATTCGAACTTGCACCGCGGTTAATCGTCAACATCACTATTGACCAGCTGAATGCAGACTATATTGATGCCTTTTCTCCTTTCTTTAAGGCTGCTGGCTTTCAGAAACTTATGCAAGAAGGGAAAACGTATGAGGTAGCCTCTTGTCCATTCACACCTGTTTCTACCCCCTCATCCATTGCAACTATTGCAACAGGTACAACTCCTTTCCACCATGGTATTATTGGCAGTCAATGGATAGACCGCACCACGCTACACCCTGTTTACTGCGTTGATGAGAAACAATACATCTATGGTCCTTCTCAATTAAAGATATCAACTGTTGGTGACGAGATGAAGGTTTCGACGCATGGGAAAAGCATTATTTACAGCATTGCAGCAGACAAAAGTGCTGCCATTCTGTCAGCAGGTCATGCTGCTGATAATGCAATATGGTATGATGAGGTTTTCAGAAAATGGAAGACGACTGCTTTTTACGGAGCTTCACCACAATGGCTCAACACTCCACTTGCCCCACATAATGTTAACAATGAAGCAATTGGAGACAAAGCAATAGAAATTGTTTCAAGAAGTGGAATGGGGAAAGATGACATTCCAGACATGCTGACAGTCACCCTTTCCGCATCTATGGAGGACAACGAACAATTCCGCAATCGCGAAGATGCTCTGCAACAAATATATATTCAAATAGATAATGTCCTTGATAAACTTGTTAGTAATATTGAACATCAAGTAGGTAAAAGCCATGTCCTATTTGTCATTACGGGTACAGGCACAACGGATAATAAAGAGAATGACTATGGTCTTTACCGTATTCCAACAGGAAATTTCTATATTAATCGTACAACCAAGTTATTGAATGTCTACCTCTGTGCTATCTATGGACAAGGAACATATATCGATGCAACTTGGGGAAATCAGATTTATCTGAACCGCAAGACTATTGAACAGAAACGGCTTAGCATGCATGATGTGCTTACGCGCTGCCAAGAACTATTGCTTGAGAGCGTAGGTATCAGTGATGTTTATACCTGCAATCGTCTACTTACCGGTAACAATGATGTTTATAAACTGCTTCAAGGTTACAATCCTTCCGTCAGTGGTGATATCATCGTCAATGTCGCTCCAGGGTGGAAACTTATCAATGAAGACACTCAAGAAAGCTATACCAGCCGTTATAATATTATCCTATTCCCTGTAATTTTCTATGGAACAAACATCAAAGGGAAACGTATATCAACCCCTATTACCATAGATCGTATTGCACCTACTATCAGTAAAAGCATTCATATCAGGGCTCCAAATGCTTGTTCTGCAGCTCCACTTTTTTAAGAGCTATGCCGACAAAGAAGGTCAAAGTATTCATATAAAAGGCTTTATCTGTCGGTTCTCCATGCAAACTTTTATATAATTAATGTGGAAAATTAGAATTTTAATTCGTAATTTTGCACTGCACAGAATATTTAGACAATAATAATACATACATAGAAATGAATTTCAATAACTTTTTGAAATCGTTGTTCGGCGATAAATCAAGCCGCGATATGAAGCTTATCCAACCTCTTGTAGAGAAAGTAAAAGCGGTCTATCCGGAAATTCAGAAGCTGAGCAATGACGAGTTGCGTGCGAAGACCAAAGAACTTCAGCACTATGTTCAGAGTTCTGCAGATGAGCAGAAGAAACAAATAGAAGAACTCAAAGCTAAGATTGAGGAAACACCAATAGATGAGCGTGAAGATATCTTCAATCAGATTGACAAACTTGAAAAGGAAGTTCTCGACCTCTACGAGAAAGCTTTGGATGAAGTTATGCCTACAGCTTTCAGCATCATCAAAGATACCGCCCGCCGTTTTGCTGAAAATGAAGAAACTATTGTTACCGCGACAGATTTTGACAGAGAGCTCGCTGCAAACCCAGCAAACGACTTTGTAACGATTGATGGTGACAAGGCTATTTATCACAACGAATGGACTGCCGGAGGTAATAAACTCAAATGGAATATGGTACACTATGATGTACAGCTGTTCGGTGGTATTGCTTTACATCAAGGAAAGATTGCAGAGATGGCAACCGGTGAAGGTAAAACTCTTGTTGCTACACTACCCGTTTTTCTCAATGCTTTGACAGGAAATGGCGTTCATATGGTTACAGTCAATGACTATTTGGCCAAGCGTGACTCTGAGTGGATGGGGCCTCTTTATATGTTCAATGGCCTCTCTGTTGATTGTATTGACAAACATCAGCCTAACTCTGAAGCACGTCGCAAAGCCTATCAAGCAGATATCACTTTTGGTACAAATAATGAGTTCGGCTTTGATTACCTACGTGACAACATGGCACTGAACCCCAGCGACCTTGTTCAGCGCAAACATAATTATGCCATTGTCGATGAGGTTGACTCAGTATTGATTGATGATGCCCGTACACCTTTGATTATCTCTGGTCCTATTCCAAAGGGTGATGATCAAATGTTTGAAGAATATCAGCCTCTTGTTGAACACTTATATGAAGTGCAACGTAAACAAGCTACAGAGCTATTGGCTGAAGCCAAACAAAAGATCACTACCGGACAAGAGAAAAACGACAAGCAGCTACTTGAAGATGGTTTCTTGGCTCTTTATCGTTCTTACAAGGCACTTCCAAAGAATAAACCACTGATTAAGTATTTATCTGAGGATGGTATTAAAGCCGGAATGCTGGCTACAGAAGAATTCTACATGGCCAATAACAACCGTGAGATGCCTAAAGCTATTGAGCCTCTCTACTTTGTGGTTGATGAAAAGCTCAATAGTGCAGACCTTACAGATAAAGGAACAGCATGGCTGGCAAAACAAACCGGACAGGAAGACTTGTTTGTACTGCCAGACATCACGTCTCAACTGTCTGCTCTTGAAAGCCAAACGAACCTTTCTGACCAAGAGAGAATCGACAAAAAAGATGAACTGATGTCACACTACGGTGTGCAGAGTGAACGCGTTCATACGCTGCAACAGTTGCTGAAAGCCTACACCATGTTCAATAAAGACGACGAATATGTTGTCATGGACGGTGAGGTAAAGATTGTCGACGAACAGACAGGACGTATCATGGAAGGTCGTCGTTGGAGTGATGGACTGCATCAGGCTATTGAAGCTAAGGAACATGTCAAGGTTGAAGCTGCAACACAGACATTTGCGACTATTACCCTGCAGAACTACTTCCGTATGTATCATAAGCTGGCCGGTATGACGGGTACAGCAAGTACAGAAGCAGGGGAATTCTGGGATATATACAAACTTGACGTTGTTGAAATTCCAACAAACCGTCCTATTGCCCGCCACGACCTTGACGATCGCGTATATAAGACTGCACGCGAAAAGTATGCTGCCGTTATTGATGAAATCGAAGCGATGCGTAATGCAGGGCGTCCGGTATTGGTTGGTACAACATCTGTTGAAATCAGCGAGCTTCTGAGCAAGATGTTGAAGATGCGACACATCCCTCATAACGTGCTGAATGCCAAGCTTCATCAGAGAGAAGCACAGATTGTAGCCGAAGCAGGTCGCTCAGAGAACGGCTTAGGTGCTGTAACCATTGCTACCAACATGGCCGGTCGTGGTACCGATATCAAACTAACCGATGAGGTTAAAGCCGCAGGTGGTTTGGCCATCATCGGCACAGAACGCCATGAGAGCCGTCGTGTCGACCGCCAGTTACGTGGTCGTGCAGGCCGTCAGGGGGACCCTGGTTCATCTGTATTCTATGTTTCGCTCGAAGATAAACTGATGCGTCTCTTTGCATCTGAGCGTATTGCCAAGATCATGGACCGTTTGGGCTTCGAAGATGGGGAACGCATTGAGAGTCCTATGATCTCAAAGAGTATAGAACGTGCGCAGAAGAAAGTTGAAGAGAACAACTTCGGTATCCGTAAACATCTGCTCGAATACGATGACGTAATGAACAAACAACGCACTGTAATCTATGAGAAGCGCCGACATGCACTCATGGGTGAACGCATAGGTATGGACATTACAAACGTCATTTGGGATCGCGTTGTCAGCATCATTGAGAAGAACGACTATGAAGGTGCAAAGGAAGAATTCATGAAAATATTAGCTATGGAGATTCCTTTCACACAAGAAGAATTCGAAAGTGGTGTAAGATCCGAACTCGAAGAGCGTGCTTTCCAAGATGCCATGGCTTCTTTCAAACGCCATACTGACCGTATTCAAGCAGACGCCTACCCTGTCATCAAGAAAGTACAAGAGGAACAGGGAGCTATGTTCGAACGTATTCTTGTACCTATCACCGATGGACGAAGCATCTACCAAATTCCTGCAAACCTGCAAGAAGCCTACAACAGTGAAGCAGCCAGCGTTGTTAAGGAATTCGAAAAGACCATCATGCTTCGCATTATTGATGACAACTGGAAAGAAAATCTACGTCAACTTGACGAGTTACGTCACAGTGTCCAGAATGCTTCCTATGAACAGAAAGACCCGCTATTGATATTCAAATTAGAAAGTGTCAAGCTGTGGGATAACATGATTGACGACATGAATAACCGTATTGCAAACGTATTGATGCGGTGTCAGATTCCCGTAGTTCAAGAAGTTCAAGAGGCAGCTCCTGAACAACATGCACAACGATATCATGAACAGAAAGAGGATATTGAAGCACGAGCAGCGCAACAAAGGGCAGCCCATCAAGACACCCGAGAAGGTGCAGACCGGATTAATCACACGCCATATGTAGCTGACCGTCTGCCTCGTCCCAATGATCCTTGTCCATGCGGAAGCGGCAAGAAGTTCAAAAACTGTCATGGTAAGAATCTCTAAGCAAAGCTTATACACATACAAAAAAGCCCATTCATAGTCATTGTGAATGGGCTTTTTATCTTCTTCACTATATTCTCCCATAGAAGTCGGGAACTTCTTCTTTAGATTTATTATTATCATCTGAGGGGAATACTATCAGCTTTGAAACGTTTTCAACCACTTTGAATTATTTATCCATAAAAAGAGACAAAGTTTATCACTATACTGACCATGAATAGGTATAATCGGGAATCTTATTCCCTGATCAGCCCAACAAGTCATGAAACGGCAAGTCTCTACGAGAAGAAAGCAGTATATATTTAGTTCTATATTGTAAAGATATATCGTTGAAATCCACTACTTCAAAAGTGCAGCAAATAGAAAAGAAAACTATATATTCAACGCATATGTGAAGTCATTTCGCTGCTTCAGCATCCCCGTTTTTACCTTCTTTTTATGCAATCTCTATCATTTTAACCTGTAATCTGCATGAGTTTAGCTCCTAAAATGAATGAAACTACTGTGCAATCTGGCGCAAATGAGAATGCTATTTGACACAAAACACAATGAAATCAAACAACAACAAGTGCATTAAAATGAATAAAGTTCTACAACTATCTGTATCTCAATATCTTACAAAACATCCTCAAAACTCGCGTATTTTGAATGGAGATAAAAGTATTTTCGAATACGCAAAACCTGCAAAGGCTTTTGTAAAATAAATTATAAAAGAATAAAAGATATTATCACTAAATAGATCTCTGGAAATATTCACCCGTTCACGGACATTCCTTTTACCTTAACCAACATGAAAAATCTACATATCTTCAAACAAAGATAAGGACAGGTCGACAGACGGTTTCGGAGTATCCTCCTTTTCATCACATTCATCTTGAAACTGCAACATCAACTGCTGAGAATCCTCATTACGCGGATTGATACGATAATTTCCCCGAACATCTGTACGCGCTATCATGGAATCGGCATTTTTCGAATTACGTATCAGATATTGGGAAACGTAAGTATAAACTTCGTCAAAACTGACTGACGAAAACAATGTGTTGCAGGCATTATGAACATGGCGTGCAATCTTCTTGACCGACAAACCTTCATTGCCGGCTTCAACCAATATTCTTAATATCTCACTGTTGTATTTCTGCATCACAAAGCTAAAAAAAGAGGGGAACTGAATGCTTACAGTCAGCTCCCCTCCCTTTAACAAATATCCTTACTACTGAATATTATGCAAGTGTAATCTGGTTGTTCTCGTCTTTAACCTTGCCCTCTTTGAAGAGCCAGCCAATACCAAGATAAACCTCTTCTGTGCTAATCTTTGCGGCCTTTGCAATCTCCGCTACAGACATTGCTTTACCTGCTGCTGCCAATGCTTGATAAACATCACCGGCGCGGAAACCTACGCTTTCGGCATTGATAAACAATGCAGACTCTTTTGCTGTAGTCTTCTTAGGCGCAGCGGCCTTCTTCGTTGCTGCTTTCTTTACTGGTGCAGCCTTGGTTGTTGCTTTCTTTTCTGCCATAACTAACAAACTAATTAATCTTTATCAAAAACTTGAGTGAAAGATGTCGAACATTTAAGTTGACACCACAAAGTTAGTCATTATTTTCCAAAACAGACAGAACTATGTAATAAAACTTACAATTCAGTACTTTGTTCTATTATTTTCTTGATGTAAATCAACCGTCAAGCCTTGAGATTAAGTTTAATCTGCAATTCGTCCAATTGTTTCTGATCAAGTTCGCCCGGAGCATCAAGCATCACGTCACGCCCGCTATTGTTCTTTGGGAAAGCAATGCAATCACGAATAGAATCAAGTCCGGCGAAGATGCTTACAAAGCGGTCAAGACCAAAAGCAAGACCTGCATGAGGTGGTGCACCATATTTGAATGCATTCATCAAGAAACCAAACTGTGCTTCAGCACGCTCCTTGGTGAAACCGAGAACCTCGAACATCTTCTCCTGAAGTTGCGTGTCATGAATACGGAGAGAACCTCCGCCAACTTCGATGCCATTGCAGACGAAGTCATAAGCCTTGGCACGAACCTGCTCCGGATGCTCGTCGAGCAAAGGTATATCATCAGGATTGGGCATCGTAAACGGATGGTGGGTCGCCATAAGACGCTGTTCCTCGTCGCTCCACTCAAACAATGGGAAGTCGACAATCCAAAGACATTTGAACACGTTCTTATCACGCAAGCCAAGGCGGTTGCCCATTTCAAGGCGCAAAGCACAAAGCTGAACACGCGTTTTGTTGGCATTGTCGCCGCTAAGTATGAGTACCAAGTCGCCATCATTGGCGCCCATGAGCTTCTTGATTTCTTTCAATTCGTCTTCAGTATAGAACTTATCAATGGAACTCTTAATTGTACCATCTGTATTATACTTGATAAATACCAAGCCCTTGGCACCCACCTGGGGTTTCTTCACGAAGTCGGTCAGCTCATTAAGTTGCTTACGGCTGTAGTCAGCACAACCTGGAACACAGATACCACCAATATAGGTAGCCTCATCAAATACAGAGAAATTGCCCTTACCGGCAAAGGCCTCTTTGAGTTCTACGAACTCCATACCGAAGCGTAAATCAGGTTTATCGCTACCAAAACGCTTCATCGCCTCGTGCCAAGTCATCTGCTGTAGCTTCGGTAACTCTACACCTCGGATTTCCTTGAACAAGTGACGGGCCATCTCTTCAAACATGTTGATGACGTCATCCTGGTCGACAAAGCTCATTTCACAGTCAATCTGAGTGAATTCCGGCTGACGGTCTGCGCGCAAATCTTCGTCACGAAAGCACTTTGCAATCTGGAAATAGCGGTCGAAACCGGCAACCATAAGCAATTGTTTCAATGTCTGTGGGCTTTGTGGTAAAGCATAGAACTGCCCGGGGTTCATGCGACTTGGTACGACAAAATCACGTGCACCTTCAGGTGTACTGCCAATCAAAACCGGCGTTTCTACTTCCATGAAATCATGACTATCAAGGAAGTTGCGAATGAGAATTGTCATGCGATGACGCAGTTCTAAATTCTTACGAACAACATTACGACGAAGATCTAAATAACGATATTTCATGCGAATGTCATCTCCCCCATCGGATTCATCTTCAATTGTGAATGGAGGAGTCAGAGACGGAGACAAGACCTTTAATTCTTTCGCGAGGATTTCAATATCACCAGTTGCTATCTTTGAGTTCTTGCTCTGACGCTCGCTGACAATGCCCTTCACCTGAATACAATATTCACGACCCAATTTATTGGCATTATCACAGAGCATCCTGTCATCAGCTTCGTTGAAAACAAGCTGTGTAATACCATAACGATCGCGGAGATCGACAAAGGTCATACCGCCCATTTTCCTTGATCGCTGTACCCAACCGGCCAAAACAACTTCCTTACCGGCATCAGAGAGGCGAAGCTCCCCACAAGTATTCGTTCTATACATAGTATGTATGTGTTTATTATTCTGTCTTCTGATATGCAAAGTTACAAAATAATATTGAATACAACATCCATTTTATTACAAAATTGGACAATACAATTACAGCGCCTTTCACTGATGGGCGAAAGGCGCTTTTCACTGATATTGTCATACAGAATAAATCAGAGCTTATGCTGTATCATCTGAAGAAAATAAGAATGGACAAACGGGTCATCCGTCAACTCGGGATGAAAAGCCGTCACAAGCTGATTGCCTTCACGGGCCGCGACGATTTTTCCATCAACTTCGGAAAGCACCTCTACGCCATGATGTGCATGGCAGATATAGGGTGCTCTGATAAAAGACATCGGGACTGTCGTTCCAGAAAATGGAGCTTCAGTGATGAAACTACCCGACTGTCGACCATAAGCATTGCGCTTCACTTCAATATCCATGGTTGAAATACGCTCATGACTTTCGTTTTCAACTTGCTTTGCCAACAATATCAAGCCTGCGCAAGTGCCAAATACGGGGAGGCCATTCATGATGGCATCCCGGATTGGAAGTAAAAGTTCTAAATCGCGAAGTAGCTTCAACTGCACTGTGCTCTCGCCTCCTGGAATAATCAAGGCATCCTTTGGCTGATGCCAATCTGAGAGCCGGCGCACTTCAAAAGTTTCGACGCCAAGGCGCCGGAGCATCTGCCGATGTTCAGCAAATGCCCCCTGTAATGCAAGAACCGAGATTCTCATTTTCCTCTCTCAGCCATAAGAAGCTGGATTTCATTTTCGTTGATACCCACCATGGCCTCTCCGAGATCTTCGCTAAGTTCTGCCAAACACTTAGGGTCTTGGTAGTTAGTAACAGCCTTTACAATAGCAGCAGCGCGTTTTGCCGGATTACCACTCTTGAAGATTCCACTGCCGACAAACACACCTTCTGCACCTAACTGCATCATCAATGCAGCGTCAGCAGGTGTGGCAACGCCGCCTGCAGCAAAGTTGACAACAGGCAAGCGACCGTTATCATGAACATATCTCACCAGTTCATAAGGAGCCTGCAGCTGCTTGGCAGCCTCAAAGAGTTCATCTTCTGCCATTCCAACCAAGCGGCGTATCTCGCTTTGCATCATTCGCATGTGACTGACAGCCTGTATAACATCGCCTGTTCCCGGCTCGCCTTTGGTACGAATCATCGTTGCACCCTCTGCAATTCGGCGTAAAGCTTCGCCTAAATTCTTAGCTCCACAGACAAAAGGCACATTAAACTGAGTCTTATCAATATGGTAGATATTGTCTGCCGGAGAAAGAACTTCGCTCTCATCTATGTAATCAATATCAATAGCCTGAAGAATCTGGGCTTCTGCAATATGGCCAATCCTGCACTTTGCCATAACAGGAATGGTCACAGCCTCCTGTATTCCTTTGATCATCTTAGGGTCGCTCATTCTCGAAACTCCACCGGCTGCACGTATGTCAGCGGGAATTCTTTCCAATGCCATCACTGCACAGGCACCGGCAGCCTCTGCTATTTTCGCCTGCTCGGGAGTTGTTACATCCATAATAACGCCACCTTTCAACATCTGTGCAAGGTTGCGGTTCAATTCCTGTCGATTTTCTGTTTTTTCCATAATTATACTGTTTGTTTATTTTATCTGCTGTTGTTTTCTGAATTCCGACGGAGAAACACCTTTCAACTTCCGAAAGAACTTGGAGAAATGAGCCTGATTGGAGAAACCAAACACATAGGCTAATTGCTGTATGGTCTTTGTTGGTTCGCTGCTCAAGGCCGTTGCTATCTGATTGACAATATAGTCATCGATTATTGCCTTGGGAGATTTTGCCGCTACGCGCTTACACACCTGAGCCAAATAACGGGTTGAAACATTCATGCAATTGGCATAGAAAAGCACATCGCTGTTAGAAGAATAGTTCTGGCGCACAAGCTGCATGAACTCATGATACAGCTCCTGGCTCCTGCCACTTAACGGACTTGGAGCTATCATCAGATGTTCAACATATTCGCGAGCCTGCTGCACAGCTTCTTCATTCGGATATCCTCTTTGCAAAAAGACAGCCGCAGCACTCGCAAATACATTCCTGATTCCATGCCGTCCCCGGTCGTCAATAAAATAAATATTGGGAAAAGAACATCCCCCCAACAGACGATCAGCTTCAGAACGGCGAATAATAATCAGCGAACAAAGTGGCAAAAGGCACGACCTGATCTGAGAAACAACATCACGACTCATCAGTTCTTCATTCAGGAATGAACTGATAACAGGGTCATATACCACATGAGACGGCTTGTATTTTACAATCGTACGAACCAACACATTCAGCGTTTCAACATTGCGAATCATTCCTATCTTCATCACACTGGGCTGCACATCGTTGATAATAGCCTCCAACTGGGCGGCCACAACATTGCCGGGGATGTCATAAAAGCATTGTATCCCCAATGTATTCTGAACGGTGATTGACGTCAAGACAGATACAGCATGACTGCCTAATGCTGATATCGTCCTTACATCAGCCTGCACTCCGGATTCTCCCGTTCCGTCACTACCCGTGATTGTCAATATTGCAGATTTCTCCATTGATTTCACTTTACATTACGTGAATTTAGTTTAAGCATCCATCTTCCCGCTTCCAAGGGGTTGGAAAGCTATTTTAAGGCATTTTTTCCATTTCCAAGGGGTTGGAAAGCCATTTTGATGCGTTTTCCCCGCTTCCAAGGGGTTGGAAAAGCCGTTTTAAGGCATTGTTTCCATTTCCAAGGGGGTGGAAAGCCGTTTTGAGGCATTTTCTCAGTTTCGGCCACAGCCGAAACGCATTTTTCTCCATTTTTTTGCTTTCGGCCGTGGCCAAAACGCTGTTTTTTCTGTTTTTTACTCTTCGGCCACGGTCGAAACGCTGTTTTTTCTGTTTTTTACTCTTCGG
>NZ_KV817599.1:26341-90521 GCF_001814685.1 Prevotella sp. HMSC077E09
GGGGACGCCCGAAAGTCGATTTTCTCCGTTTTTTCGCTTTCGGCTGTGCCCGAAACGCTGTTTTTACTGTTTTCTGCTCATCCGAGACCTCGGAAAGCCATTTTTTCCTGTTTTCTGCTCATCCGAGACCTCGGAAAGCTGTTTTTTTATCTCCGCCGCCCCAGCGAAACTCCGATTTTACGGATTACATTGCAAAGGAAAGAAAAATATCGCATATAAAAAAATGATGTTCTCTTTTTGACAAAGAAAACATCATTTTATATAAACTTCTACTGGACGACCTTGAAACGTATCCTGAAAGAATGTTTCAGTTCATCCCAATTTGTACCTAACAACTCGAACCGCCCTATTTGAGACGTTGATCTTACATGTTTCCCTAAACAAGGACAGACATCAAAATTGCCAATATGAACCAAACGAAGCATTTCTGATGCATCATCAGGGAGTCGATCAAGTTTCACATCCGCAGGGACATGGTCTCTGTCGACAAGTTCATAAGTGATAGGCATATCTTCTTGGATAAGTTCATTCATCCTTCTTTCAATCTCCTTCTCCTGCTGTCGGGTTGGTTTCTGCTCCAGGATGAAGCTCATTTTGCTCTTCTTTCGTTCAATATGCGCATTGTAGCTGCGCTCACAATGGAACATACGCATCATCAACTGATTGAGCAGATGTTCTGCCGTATGAGCCGGTGGGAACTCTTTCTTGTGATGCTCATTGAACAAATAATCACTGTCTTTCATATTCAAACTAAACTTAAAAATCCCACAACCATGGGCTGGAACTTTCACACGGACAGACGAATCGCGCATCAATTTCATTCCCACATACCTACCGGAAAACAACTCACGAGATAACACTTTCATTTCGGGCATTTGCCAAAAATCAAAGGCATGTGCCGGAATAATAACATCAGAAAGCCTGTCGGAGGAAGAAAAATTGGCAACGACCAATATGATGATATCGCCTTTCTTCCTTAAAAAAGCATACTCACGACACGAATCAAACCCTTCTTGAGCCTGATTAGCATAGGTGAGATCAAAGAATTCACCCTCACGGACAGCTGCTTCACGATGTGCAATATTCAGCAAAGTGCGGTACGAGTCTGAAAGTTTTCTCTCCTCATCTGTCAACAGATTGCAATCGGTAAAAGCCCGACGCACAGTCGACAGTGACCAATAATCGAAGATTGTTGTTCTTCCATCTGTACCGCTGAAACCCTCATGATCCATTCCCCTTTCGCCGAATTCCTGTCCACTATAAAGCATAAAAGGATTGGTTCGCATCAAGATTGCAACCGCGGCAGCAGGGATTGCCTTATCACCTTCTCCCGCAAAGAAATCACTTGCTATACGCTGTTCATCATGATTTTCGAGGAAGTAGAGCATATGTTCGTTGATATCATCCGTAGCCTGCCACCAATGGGTGATTTCATTTGCACTACGTGTACCCGTAATGACACCCCGCAAACAATCATACATGCCGACTTTATCATAAAGATAGTCGAAACCATTTGCGATATATGTGCGATATTGTGATCTGTCGTAAACTTCACCAATGAACAATAAAGAAGGACATCGTTCCTTTACTTTAGAAATAGCATAGTTCCAGAATTCGGTCGGCACCATCTCTGCCATGTCGCATCTGAATCCATCTATACCTTTTGAAGCCCAAAACAAAAGGATATCTGTCATTTTATCCCAGGTATCAGGACGTGGATCAAAATGATAGCTTTTACCCCCTGCATCACAGTAGTCTATACCATAATTCAACTTAATGGTCTCATACCAGTCATTAACTCCCGGGCGTGCACCAAAATAGTCATTGCCTGTTGCCTTAGCAGGGATTTCACTATAACTTACATCTGATGTTATTAGACTAAGATCAAGCGGGGTTCCCCAACAATAATAGAAATTATTCCTTGTCGAAAAAGCTAATGAAGTGTCATCATCCTCACCCAGATCACGCACACCAACTGGTTTGCAGACAGACTTGTACTCACGAGCAACATGATTAGGCACAAAATCCATAATCACTTTCATGCCTGCATCATGGGTGCGCTTTATCAACTCCTCCCATTCTGTCATACGCTGCGAGACATCATCCGCAAGGTCCGGATCTACGTCATAGTAATCTGCAATAGCATAAGGAGAGCCGGCTTTTCCCTTTACCACTTCTGCGTGTTGACGTGGAAGTCCAAAAGCAGAATAATCAGTTTGTGTAGCATGCCGCAAGATACCCGTAAACCAAATATGGGTAAATCTCATGTCATGAATTGTCTTCAGCGTTTCGTCATCAAACGAAGAGAACTTACCACAACCATTTTCGGCAATCGTGCCGGACTCCACAAGAGCCTCATTACGATTGCCGAAAAGTCTGGGTAATACTTGATATATTACGATTTTATCTTTCATTATGCAATGCCATGAGCATTAACATTCCTGTCTATCCTGCCAATCATGCCTTGTAAAGCCTTGCCAGGTCCACACTCTGTGAAATCATCTGCACCGTCGCTAATCATAGCCTGGACACTTGCAGTCCAGCGAACAGGACTTGTAAGCTGAGCTATCAAGTTATTCTTTATCTCAGAAGCATCTGTATGCGCTTTTGCATCAACATTCTGATAAACAGGACACTTTGGCGTATTGAATGTAGTTGCTTCAATAGCTGCCTGCAACTCATCCTTGGCTGGCTGCATCAATGGAGAATGGAATGCGCCACCGACTTTCAAAGGCAGAGCACGCTTTGCACCAGCCTCCTTCAGTTTTTCACAAGCAGAATTGACAGCATCTACATTTCCAGAAATAACCAACTGACCAGGGCAATTGTAGTTTGCGGCTACAACTATGTTATCTTCAGAACTTACAGAAGCACAAATTTCTTCAACCTTCTCATCTGGAAGACCAATAATTGCAGCCATTGTTCCAGGATTTACTTCACACGCTTTCTGCATGGCATTGGCACGCGATGCAACTAACTTCAAGCCATCCTCAAAACTCAAAGCACCCGAAGCAACAAGCGCAGAGAATTCTCCCAATGAATGACCTGCAACCATATCTGGGTTAAACTCCTCCCCCAAACAAAGAGCCTGAATAACACTATGCAGGAAAACAGCAGGCTGTGTCACCTTGGTTTCCTTTAACTGTTCATCAGTCCCATTGAACATAATCTCTGTAATCTTGAAACCAAGAATTTCATCTGCTTTATCGAAAAGCTCTTTTGCAAGAGCATTATTCTCATATAGGTCCTTGCCCATACCAACAAACTGGGCACCCTGCCCCGGAAATACAAAAGCTTTCATTTTCTTTTAATTTTATGTTTTATGATGTATGCTGCAAAAATACAAAAAAAAAAGCAGAAACATGCATAGATAAAAGAAAATCCCGAGAACAAACAAGTTGTTCTCGGGATTTATATAGATTTGCTTTACAGTGCAATAATCGTTGCGCTATAATTATTCTGCAGCAGGAGCTTCTTCAACTTCTTCCTCTGCTTTTGGAGCCTCCTCTACAGGAGCTGCTTCAACAGGTGCGTTCTCTGCAACAACAATTACAGGAACCTTAACCTCGACCTCTTTGTGGAAGTGAACAGTTGCCTCAAACTCACCAACCTTCTTAATATCGTGCATGGTGATAATCTTACGGTCAACTTCGATACCCTTCTTAGCAAGTTCCTCTGCAACGATAGCAGCATTTACAGAACCATAGAGAGCACCAGTAGCACTAACCTTTGCTGCAATAGTAAGTGAAACGCCATCCAAAGCACTTCCTTTCTTCTCTGCTTCAGCCTTAATTGCTGCAAGCTTGTGAGCCTGCTGCTTCAAGTTCTCAGCCAAGACCTTCTTTGCAGATTCAGAAGCAATAACGCCTTTACCTGTTGGAATCAGGTAGTTGCGTCCATAACCATTCTTTACATTTACAATATCATTCTTGTATCCAAGTCCGATAATATCTTCTTTCAGTATAATTTCCATATTGACAGTTCCTCCTTAATTATTTCATCAAATCGGTTACATATGGAAGCAGTGCTATCTGGCGAGCACGCTTTACAGCCTGTGCCACACGACGCTGATACTTCAAAGATGTACCTGTAATACGGCGAGGTAAAATCTTACCCTGCTCATTCAAGAACTTCTTCAAGAATTCAGGATCCTTGTAGTCAATATACTTAATTCCGCTCTTCTTAAAACGACAATACTTCTTCTTACGAGTGTCGATTGAAGGAGCTGTCAAATAACGGATTTCTGTCTTTTTCTGCTCTGCCATAATTAAGCCTCCTCTTTTTTACCAAGTTTGTTTCTACGCTTTTCAGCATACTGTGCAGCATACTTGTCAAGACGTACAGTCATGTAACGAATAACTTTCTCATCGCGACGATAACCTGTCTCGAGAGTGTTAATGATTGATGGCTCGCCCTTGAACTCAATCAGACAATAGAAGCCTGTTGATTTCTTGTCGATAGCGTAAGCCATCTTCTTCAGTCCCCAAGCCTCTTCATTCAGAATTTCAGCACCGTTATCGGTGAGAAGTTTCTTGAATTTAGCGACCGTTTCCTTCATCTGTTCATCAGACAAAACGGGAGTCAAAATGAAAACGGTTTCGTATTGATTCATACTAATAAAATTGAAAAAATTATTATTTAAATATTTAAATTACATCCCATAAAAACAAGTCTTAAAGAACCTATATTTCAGAAATGCGATGCAAAAGTACTGTTTTTTAATGACATAAACAAATTATTTCGTACTTTTGTACCAAACTTTTAATAATGAAGAAATTCTATTCAACAATGCTCAAGCATGCCATTCAATATATTGGGTTACCACTTGTATATTTAGGAGTTGCGCTCTTATGTGCCCACCATTTCCTAAATCTACACCACCATAACTGGATACTTTTCACAAGTTTGGCGCTTGTCATTATTGGAATTATCGGTCACACAATAAATGACAAACGCCAAACTAACTATTAGAATCTCATTTTAATCCTCTTCTGGTGTAATCAGCTTATAGCCTTTACCATGAATATTGATGATTTCAATCTGTGGATCATCTTTCAAATGCTTACGCAACTTCGTAATATACACATCCATAGAACGCGCATTGAAATAGTTATCATCAATCCATATCGTCTTCAAGGCAAAATCACGCTGAAGAATTTCATTTGCGTGTGAACACAGCAACGCAAGCAGTTCATTCTCCTTGGTTGTCAACTTTGTCTGCTTTTCACCTATAACAAGCAACTGCTTCTGGGTATCAAATGTAAACTTACCAATATGATAAAGCGTACTTTCCTTATTCTTCTTGCCACGTACGCGACGCAGGATGGCCTCAATACGGAACACGAGTTCTTCCATAGAGAAAGGCTTGGTAATGTAATCGTCAGCACCAATCTTAAAGCCTTCAAGGATATCTTCCTTTAAAGTTTTAGCTGTAAGGAAAATAATTGGAATTTCAGCATTGGCCTGACGGATTTCCTGTGCCAAAGTGAAACCATCTTTCTTTGGCATCATTACATCAAGCACACAGATATCAAATTTATTCTTCAAGAACTCTCTATAACCAACCTCACCATCAGGGCAAAGCGTAGCGGCAAAACCTTTTGCCTGTAAATATTCACGAAGAAGCATACCTAAGTTTTCGTCATCTTCGCACAAAAGAATTTTCAACTTGTCTTCCATAACTTCATTATTTTAAATGTTAGTAATCTATTATAACTTCAAAGTTAGTTTTCTACAAACGGCAATTTTATCGTAAAGGTAGTACCTTTTCCATATTCACTGTCAACATAAATCTCCCCATCTTGAAGATCAACCATCTTTTTAACATAGGCCAAGCCAAGTCCGAAGCCCTTGACATCATGAACATTACCGGTATGAACGCGATAAAACTTATCAAAAACCTTCTTCAAATTTTCTTTCTTAATGCCCAATCCCGTATCCTTTACCGACACGCAAACCTTCTTTCCTTCATTCCATGTCTTGAGATAGACATTCAATGGCTTATCTGGCTTCTTGTATTTCACCGCATTATCCAAAAGATTGAAAATCACATTCTGAAAATGCATCTCGTCTACATAAACCGTTGAATCTACCGCTTCTATATCCGTATAAACCTTTCCTCCCGTATGCTCTACACGCAATGTGAACGAATTTCCTATGCTCTCAATCATTTCGTTGATATCAACCTCACGATTTTTAAGTACCGCTTTCTTACGGTCATACATGCTCATCTGCAGCACTTTTTCTACCAAGAAACGCAAACGACGGCTTTCATCATTGATAACTCCTCCCAAATGTACCATCATCGTCTCGTTCATGGTCACACTCTTGTCATTCAACATTTGTGCAGCTAAAGAGATACTGGCTATCGGGGTCTTTAACTCATGCGTCATATTGTTTATGAAATCATTCTTGATTTCGCTATAGCGCTTGGATCTGAAGATAACAACTATCGTGAAGACAAACGTTATTAAAAGTACCAATGTAAAGATTATACTCGGTATCATGAAACGGATACTGGAGAATATATAGTTATTCATATCCGGAAAATGTATCTTCACAACACCCATTTTCGCCTGGGGATCATTTCTGAACAACACCTGTGAATAGGTAAATTCTTCACCTTCATCAGAATAGTCGGGGCAACGATAAACCACTCTTCCGTCCTGTGTAGAGACCGTAAAATGATAGGGAATATTGATACCATTATTCATTAATTCCGCTTTCAAATCCTGATCCAACAGCTTGAAGTTAATGCGTTCTTTCAAAGGCTTATCCGAAGCAGAGTACAAAATAGAATAAACTACTTCATCCAACAAAGCTTTCTGATATACATAGCGGTTCTTAACAATTTCCTGTAAAGATTTAGATGCCTCCGAAAGCGAACTCTTATCTGTTTTTACAATCATCCCTTTCGGCATAGACGCTGGCTTGGTTGCGATAGTTTTCAATTCAAATGAGGAATAAACGGTTCCATCTTTTCCTATTGTTGAATACTGACGACTCTGCTGTATTGTCCCATCATTGGGCTGTCCTGAACGCGTTCCAATGGAATCACGAATAAAAGAACGCCGCTCCGTCTCTTTCACATCTTTTTCCAGATACCTAAGCGTTTCATTCAATTCAAGATTGCGTGAAGCTTGATAAAGGGCACGATTGACAGACTCGTCAAACTGCTCTTTCTTCATCTCTGCCATCTCCTGTATATAGCTCAACTGCAGGAAAAGAAGCCCCATAAATGAAAGCCCCATAATGATAGCAATTGTCCATATCGTTCTTTTCTTCATAATCGCAAAGATAAACTAAATCTTAATTAGTTAACATCGTTGTGTTAAATAAATCATCTATATTTATCAATTTTAACAAACAATCGAAACTGTAGTTTTATATATGCAAATAAAAGAGGCAAGAATAATTAAATTCTTGCCTCTTCAATCTTCAATCAGTCACAGATTATTCCTCTTCTTCTGCCAGCTCTGCAGCATGTTCACTAATCAGTGAAGTTTGAAGTTCTGTTGGAACAAGCTCATAACTTGCAAACTTTGTTGTGAATGAAGCTCGTCCACCTGTCAGCGAACTCAATGAAATACTATAGTTACTCAATTCTTTTAATGGAATCTTTGCCTGCAGCTTCTGATAACCCGCTTCTGTATCCATACCCATAATCAGTGCTCTTCGTCCCTGCAGATCACTCATGACATCACCCATGAAGTCGGCTGGAACAAACACTTCCAAATCATAAATTGGTTCCAAAATCTTCGGACCTGCATTTCTGAAAGCATCTGCGAAGGCATGACGAGCTGCCAACATAAACGAAAGTTCGTTACTGTCAACCGGATGCATTTTACCGTCATAGACAACAACCCGCACATCTCGTGCATAACTTCCAGTCAACGGACCATGTTCCATACAATCCATCACACCTTTCAGAATGGCAGGCATGAAGCGAGCATCAATAGCACCACCAACAACAGAATTGATGAATACCAACTTACCACCCCACTCCAAGTCGACAACTTCCTTGCCTTTGATGTTCATTTTGAACTCTTGCCCATTGAAATTATAGTGAGTTGGATCAGGCATACCCTCTGCATATGGCTCTACTATCAGATGCACTTCACCGAACTGACCAGCACCGCCACTCTGTTTCTTATGCCTATACTCCGCCTTTGCTTTCTTGGTAATAGTCTCACGATATGGAATTCGAGGCTCACCAAACTTTACCTGCAGCTTCTCATTGTTTTCAAGACGCCACTTCAACGTTCTTAAATGGAATTCTCCCTGGCCGTGAACAATAATCTGTCGCAACTCTTTGCTTTGCTCAACCACCCACGTTGGGTCTTCCTGATGCATCTTTATCATAGCAGCCATCAGCTTCTCTGTGTCTTGCGAATTGACAGCCTTTATAGCTCTGCTGTATTTTGAATTTGGATATTTGATGAAATTATAACGCCAATCACAGTCTTTACCATTCAAGGCATTACCAGTCTTCACATCTTTCAATTTAACCGTACAACCGATATCACCGGCATTCAGAGAATCAACAGCGATACGATTTGCACCTGCACAAGCGTAAATCTGACCAATACGCTCACGGCTTCCACGGTCGGCATTCGTCAAATCATCACCTGGTTTCACCTGTCCACTCATCACTTTAAAATAGCTGACCTCACCAATATGCGGTTCCATTCCTGTCTTGAAGAAATACAAACTGGTGGGACCTGCCGGATCAGGTGCAACTTCTTCTCCGCGTGTATTATGTAACTTTGGCATCTCACTAACGAAAGGAACCACGTTTCCGAGGAATTCCATCAGACGCTGAACGCCCATATCCTTGCCTGCACAAACACAGAAAACAGGGAATATACTACGCGTAACAAGACCTTTACGAATACCTTCGCGTAATTCATCTTCGGTCAAGGTTTCTTCTTCAAAGAACTTCTCCATCAAGGTTTCATCGTTCTCAGCTGCTGCTTCAACCAAGGCTTTATGAAGTTCCATGGCCCTGTCCATTTCCTCAGCAGGAATATCTTCAATGATAGGTGCACCGCCTTCGGGTTTCCATGAATACTTCTTCATTAACAGAACATCAATAAGTGCATTGAAACCTGGCCCTGTCTGCAAGGGGTATTGCACAGGAACACATTTCGAACCATAGATATCCTGCATCGAAGTTATGATGCTGTCAAAATCACATTTATCGCTATCCAACTGATTAATCAAGAAAATAACAGGCTTCTTAAGCTTCTCCGTATACCGGAAATTATTCTGTGTTCCAACCTCTGGGCCATACTGACCGTTAATCAAAATAACCGCCTCATCTGTTACATTCAATGAAGTTATAGCACCTCCTACGAAGTCATCACTTCCCGGACAATCAATAATATTCAGCTTCTTATTGTTCCACTCAACATGAAAAACAGTTGGAAATACAGAATAACCATATTCCAACTCAACCGGAAAATAATCGCTTACAGTGTTCTTTGCCTCAACACTGCCACGGCGTTTAATGACTCCGGCTTCAAAAAGCATACTCTCGGCAAGTGTAGTCTTGCCGCTGCCCGCACTGCCAAGCAATGCAATGTTTTTGATTTCATTCGTTTGATAAACTCTCATATCAAAAGATTTAAAGCGTTAGTAATAATTCATGGTTTCTAAAGGCATTATACCTTTGTTGGCCTCTAAGTTAGAAAAAAAAGACATACTGACCAAGAATATTTTAGGAAAATTAGTAATTTTGTCATAAAAAAACAACATGGCAGGTCTATACATTCATATTCCCTTTTGTGCAAGTCGCTGCATCTACTGTGGCTTCTACAGCACAACCCAGCAGTCACTCCATCAGCAATATGTTGACATGCTCTGTCATGAAATGGACTTGCGCCAAACAGAAATCACAGGAGAACAGGCCGATACCGAAAATACCATCACCACCATTTACTTGGGTGGAGGTACGCCAAGCATGCTCTCTGGAAATCAATTGGAACAGATTCTATTATATATATATAAGGTATGGGGCAAACATATCGACCTGCGCGAACTGACTATAGAGTGCAATCCCGACGATGTGACCGAGGCTTTTGCTGCCCGCCTTGCCACGCTCAATGTCAACCGTGTCAGCATGGGTGCACAAACATTCAACAATAATCGCCTCCGGTTTCTTCACCGCCGCCACAACCGAGAAAAAATTATGCAAGCCGTGAACCATTTACGTCATGTAGGTATCAAGAATATCAGCATCGACCTCATGTTTGGCTTCCCTGAAGAAACCATGAAAGAATGGCAGACCGATCTGCAAGAAGCTATTAAACTTAATGTAGAACACATTTCAGCTTACAGTCTGATGTATGAAGAAGGTACACCGCTTTTCCACATGAAGCAGGAGAAGAAAATAAAAGATATTGACGAAGAAACAAGCCTTGCCATGTATGAGATGCTTATAAACCTGCTCACCAAAGCAGGCTATGAGCACTATGAAATCAGCAACTTTGCCCGGCCAGGCTATCGAAGTCTGCACAACAGCAGCTATTGGCATGAGGTTCCCTACATCGGCCTTGGTGCTTCTGCTCATAGTTACGGCCATGGAACCCGCAAATGGAATATCAGCAACATCAAGACTTATATGAACAGTATCGCATGCAACCGGCTTCCCTATGAAATCGAAATCCTTAATCAAAACATGCAATACAACGACTTGATAACCACGGCACTCCGCACACGTGAAGGCATTAACCTGACAAATTTCAAAAGAAAATACGGAGAAGAACGTCTCAACTACCTGCTCCACGAGGCAAAACCGCATCTTGACTTAGGCAACATAGAACTTTCAAAACATCATCTCTCACTCACAAGGAAAGGACTTTTCACGTCTGACGACATCATGAGCGACCTCATATACATTGAAGATTAAGTATCAACAATCATCTAAATACCTCTTCGCCTGCATAAACCTATACATTCAATATACCTCATCCATTCATTAATTTATCCTATCTTGCAAGCAATAACTTCAAAGAGCGAATTATATGTTAATTCTTATCAAATGATTTAACAAATCTCGTTACAATGTTCATACTTTCGAAACAAAATAAATTCCTCTTCCAAATACACGTGTTTTTCCAGTGTTTCATAATCCATTGACATTCAAAACATTACAAAAGTAAAGCCAAAAAGCGATACAATATCATGCAAAAAAGTACTGCAATTTGCATCAAAACACCACGCAATATGCTTCAAATCATCACGCGTTTTGAGTCAAAAAGCCTGGCAATTAGACTCAAATTGCAATGTATAACGAGGCAGATTACACCCTAACCTTCACCAGAGTACAAAACAACATGCTCTTTTTTGCACCATCTATCAGCTTTATTTCTCCAGAATAAACTACTCGGAAGTATTAAAAAGTGACAGTAATCTTTACAAAAGAAAGAAGGCATGGAAACACAGTCACTGCTAAATTAGAATATCAACAGGCGACATTCAAAGAATAACTACAAACAAAAAAACCGCTGAACCTTAATGGTTCAGCGGCAATCTCTCATTTTTTCAGTTCGAGTGCAAAATTATTTTGCAGTGTCAGCAGCAGCTGTGTCAACAGCAGCAGTATCAGCAGTATCAACCTGAGCAATAGAGTCAGAGTCGTTATTACCAGCATTTGCTGCAGTTTTGTTACCACAAGATGCGAAAGAGATAGCTGCTACAGCTACGAACATTAAAACTAATTTCTTCATTTTCTTTGCTTTTTTAAATCTGTAAAACAATCATTTGTTTATTAAAACGATGCAAAGATAAGTATTTTTTTTATATGACATTCAACTTTTAACGACTTTTTTTTGTTCTCTCTGTAACTTTTTATTAAACAGTTGATACACAGTAACTTATGAATATTAAAATAATGTTAACAAAATAATTAACTATTGAGGATAATACTTATCACTGAAGATAAGAGATATCTCCGACAGGTAAAAATCAGCCGGAAACATTTCTATGAAACCTTTATCCTTAGTATTCGTTCCAGGATTTAATATCAATATCATCAAGTGTCATCGTGCAGAAAGCATTGATGAAAGCACTTGCCAAGCGGCTATTCGTAATCAGTGGCACATTAAGGTCAATCGCAGCACGCCGAATTTTATAACCATTAGTCAGTTCATGCACCGTCAGGTTCTTCTGAATATTAACGACCAGATCAATCTTTCGCTCGTGCAACAGATCCAAAGCCTGTGGTTGTTGTCCCTCTTCCGATGGCCAGTAAACCCGCGTATTGGCTATACCATTCTCTTCGAGGAACTTACTGGTGCCACCAGTAGCATAGAGTTCATAGCCATGTGCAACCAATTGTTTGGCAGCATCAAGCATATCAACTTTCTGTTTTGCACCACCTGTAGAAAGCAGTACTGTCTTCTTAGGAATTCGCTGCCCTACAGACAGCATGCTTTTCAACAGCGCGGCATTCGTATCATCAGCCAAACAGCCAACTTCTCCCGTAGAGCTCATATCAACACCCAGCACAGGATCGGCCTTCTGCAAACGGTTGAAAGAGAATTGACTGGCCTTGATGCCCACATAATCAAGGTCGAAAAGGTTCTTACTTGGCTTCTCAACAGGCAGTCCAAGCATCACTCGCGTAGCCAATTCTATAAGATTAATCTTCAATACCTTACTTACAAATGGGAATGAACGACTGGCACGCAGATTACACTCGATAACCAGTATGTCATTATCTCGGGCCATAAACTGAATGTTGAAAGGGCCGTTGATATGAAGTTGCTTGGCAATCTGCCGACTTATACGTTTAATACGACGCACCGTCTCTACGTAGAGCTTTTGCGGGGGAAACTGAATGGTGGCATCTCCAGAGTGAACTCCGGCAAACTCTATATGCTCACTGATAGCATAAGCAAGTATCTCTCCATTCTTAGCTACGGCATCCATCTCGATTTCCTTAGCATGCTCAATGAACTTTGAGACTACAACAGGGTGGTCTTCGCTGACATTTGCCGCCAATTGGAGGAAGCGTTTCAGTTCTTCTTCGTTGGAACATACATTCATTGCTGCACCGGAAAGTACATAAGAAGGACGCACAAGCACGGGGAAACCGACTCTACTGATAAACTCATCTATATCTTCCATACTCGTCAAGGCACTCCACTCCGGTTGATTGATGCCATTTTCGGTCAGCATAGATGAGAATTTTGCACGGTCTTCTGCGCCGTCAATATCCTGTGCCTTGGTACCTAAGATAGGCACATTCTGTGCATCAAGCTTCATTGCCAGATTGTTTGGGATCTGTCCGCCCGTACTGACAATCACACCATGTGGATTTTCCATTTCGATGATATCCATAACACGTTCGAATGTCAATTCATCAAAATAAAGACGATCACACATATCATAATCTGTTGAAACGGTCTCTGGATTGTAGTTTATCATTACAGAACGCCAGCCTTCCTTGCGGATAGTATTCAATGCCTGCACACCACACCAGTCGAATTCAACGGAACTTCCAATACGATAAGCACCCGAACCAAGTACGATAACAGAGCGTTTGTCGTTTTCAAACGTGATATCACTCTTCACGCCACCATAGGTAACATAAAGGTAATTCGTCTGTGCAGGATACTCAGCAGCAAGGGTATCAATCTGCTTCACCACAGGAAGGATGCCATAGAACTTACGCTTATTTCGAACCAATAAGGCTGCCTTATGCATATTTCCTATTTCCTTTTCCAACCCGATAGCACGTGCTATCTGGAAGTCGGTAAAACCATAAACCTTTGCCGTACGCAGCAACTCCTTGTCCAAAGTATTGATATTGTTCTTCTTTAACGTTTCATCAATATCAATAATGTGTTTCAGTTTTTCCAAGAACCACTTGTCAATCTTGGTGAGTTCGTGTATCTGATCTACCGTGTAATCCTTGTGCATGGCCTTCGATATGACGAAAACACGCTTGTCGGTAGGTTCACGGAGAGCAGCATCAAGGTCTTCAATCTTGAGTTCCTTATTCTCAACAAAACCATGCATGCCTTGCCCAATCATGCGAAGTCCTTTCTGAATAGCTTCTTCAAAGTTACGACCAATAGCCATAACTTCACCGACAGACTTCATACTCGACCCCAATTCCTTGTCTACACCGTGGAATTTGGAAAGATCCCAACGCGGAATTTTGCAGACCACATAATCGAGAGCAGGCTCAAAGAAAGCACTGGTCGTTCGGGTAACAGAGTTTTTCAACTCAAAAAGTCCGTAGCCCATACCTAATTTAGCAGCGACAAAAGCCAAAGGATAGCCCGTAGCTTTCGAGGCAAGTGCAGACGAACGAGACAATCGGGCATTAACTTCAATAACACGATAGTCCTCACTCTTGGGGTCGAAAGCATACTGCACGTTACACTCTCCTACAATACCTATATGGCGAACTATCTTGATTGACAGTGCGCGAAGCTTGTGGTATTCACTATTAGTCAATGTCTGAGAAGGTGCAATAACAATACTTTCACCGGTATGAATGCCCAAAGGGTCGAAGTTTTCCATGTTACAAACCGTCACACAGTTGTCATAACGGTCACGCACTACCTCATATTCTATCTCTTTCCAGCCTTTTAAACTCTTTTCAACAAGCACTTGAGGGGAAAAAGAAAAGGCCTTTTCACAAAGTTTGTTCAGTTCAGTTTCATCATCAGCAAAGCCTGAACCCAGTCCACCTAATGCATAAGCAGCACGCACGATGACAGGATAACCAAGAGAAGACGCAGCTTTTCGGGCTTCTTCAACATTTTCACAAGCCTCACTCTTAATGGTTTTTACATGAATTTCATTCAGCTGTTCAACAAAGAGTTCACGGTCTTCAGTATTCATAATGGCAGCAACTGGTGTACCCAACACCTTGACACCGTACTTTGCAAACACACCCGTTTGTTCCAATTCCACACCACAATTGAGCGCTGTCTGTCCACCGAAAGAGAGCAAAACGCCATCAGGATGTTCCTTTTGAATAACCCGTTCCACGAAATAAGGCTGCACAGGAAGAAAGTAAATCCGGTCAGCAACGCCTTCAGAAGTCTGGACTGTAGCAATATTCGGATTGATAAGAACGGTCTCAATACCCTCCTCATGCAATGCTTTAAGCGCCTGTGAACCCGAATAGTCAAATTCTCCGGCTTCGCCAATCTTTAGGGCTCCCGAACCAAGGAGTAACACTTTCTTTATATTTTCGTCTTTCATCGTCTTTCTACTTTAATGTTTCTACAAATTTATCAAACATAAACTCAGTGTCAACAGGCCCCGAGCAAGCCTCTGGATGGAACTGACTTGAGAACCAAGGATTCGTTTTATGACGTATCCCTTCATTGGAACCATCATTCATGTTGACGAATAACTCTTCCCAATCCTTACCTAAAGTTTTTGCATTCACAGCATAACCATGGTTCTGACTCGTAATAAAACATTTCTCGGTACCCACGAGACGCACTGGTTGATTATGCCCACGATGACCATATTTCAGTTTATAAATCTCACCACCTGCAGCTTTTGAAAGCAGTTGGTTACCCATACAGATACCACATATAGGCTTTGTGGTCTGGCTCATCTGCTTTTTGATGATATCAACTACATCAGAACACATATCAGGATCACCCGGGCCATTGGCAAGGAAAAGGCCATCATACTCCATATTGGTGTAATCATGGTTCCAAGGAACTCTGATAACCTCCACACCTCGATTGATTAGACAACGAATAATATTAGCCTTCACACCGCAATCAACCAAGACCACTTTCTTCCCTGCACCTTCATTATATCTGATAATCTCCTTGCAAGAAACCCTATCTACAAAGTTCACACCTTCATAATCAGCTTCAGGTATGTTTTCTGGTTCGTCATCAAAGATAATTTTTCCCATCATGACACCATGTTCACGCAAGACTTTAGTCAACTCACGCGTATCAATTCCAGTTATACCTGGCACATGTTCACGCTTCAACCAATCGGCAAGACTCTCTGTTGCATTCCAATGACTATATTCCTCACTATAGTCATTTACGATGATTGCAGAGGCATAGATCCTATCGCTTTCCATGAAAGTAGGGAGTCCGTTGGCTTCAAAAGTGAAAGGAGGCACACCATAGTTTCCCACAAGTGGATAAGTCAAAGTCATCAACTGCCCTGCATAAGAGGGATCGGTGAGACTTTCCGGATAGCCCATCATTGCCGTATTGAAAACTACCTCACCGGCAACAGGCGCATCATAGCCAAAACTTTTGCCATGGAATTTAGTTCCATCACTCAAGACTAAAGTTACGTTCTTCATTATATACCTTTATATAAAGTTTAAACAAATCATTTTATCCTTCTGCTATTATCTGTCATCAACAACCTTTTTCTATTCGTTCATAGTAGTTAATGAAAGCTTGATTACACAGTTTTGTCCCCCCCGGAGTCGGGTAATGCCCCGTGAAATACCAATCACCCTTTTGCGAAGGGATCGCTTTATGAAGTCCTTCAATGCTCTGATAAACCAGTTCTATTGGTGTAGAAACACTTTCCGGACAAAGCATCTCCACTATCTTTGCATTGATTTCGTCAACAGTAAACGGAGCATATATAGCGCGAACCCGGTTAATCATCTGTTCCTTAGGCTTTCGAAGCTCTTCCAAGCAAGCCTTATAAGTATCGTAAATGACACTCTCCATGCATCGCTCTTTCAGCAAGGCAATAGTTGCACGGAACACACAGAATTCTTCCAAGCAAGGCATATCAATGCCATAATAGTCAGGGTAACGTATCTGCGGTGCACTACTTACTATCACCATCTTCTTCGGATGCAAACGATCAAGTATCCGAAGAATACTCTTCTTCAGCGTTGTTCCTCTTACAATACTGTCATCTATAATCACAAGATTATCTTGATTGGCCTCTATGCTCCCATAAGTTATATCATAAACATGGCTCGCCAAATCATTACGACTGTTTCCTTCCGTGATAAATGTGCGGAGTTTAATATCTTTCCAAGCCACCTTTTCAGAGCGAACGCCTTCATGCATGATAGCCATAAGCTCCTCATGCGTAGGCACGTGTCCCAACGCTTCAATCTTCTTTATCTTTTCGTTATTCTGATAACGCATGAAACCGTCTAACATTCCATAATATGCAACCTCGGCAGTATTAGGAATATAAGAGAATACTGTGTGCTCCGTATCATAGTTTACAGCCTTCAAAATCTGTTCTGTCAACTGCTCTCCTAACTTCTTCCGCTCATTATAAATATCACGGTCAGAACCTCGACTGAAGTAAATACGCTCAAAAGAACAAGCGGCATCACCACGTGGTTCAAGAATTCTTTCAATTGAACATTCCCCGTTTTTCTTCACCATCAACGCCTTTCCTGGTTCCAACTCCTTCACATCTTCGTACTCAAGTTCAAAGGTTGTCTGCAAAACAGGACGTTCACTTGCCAACACTACCATTTCATCATTCTTGTAATAGAATGCCGGACGAATTCCCCAAGGGTCACGCATAGAGAACATCTCCCCACTTCCGGTTACACCACACACCACATAACCGCCATCAAAATCAGGCATTGTAGTTTTCAAGACATTCTCCATCTTGACATGATCTTCAATATAACGGGTAATATCAGTATTCGTAAGGTTCTGCTTTCTGGCTTCGACAAAATTCCTTTCGACCTCACGGTCAAGTCTATGTCCCATGAGTTCAAGCATGATGTACGTATCACTGTAAATGCGGGGACACTGCCCCTGCAAGGTCAACTTCTCAAAGATTTCATCAACATTAGTCATGTTGAAGTTTCCACAGAAGCAGAGATTTTTTGCCCGCCAATTGTTTCTTCTCAAGAAAGGATGCACATACGTAATGCCACTCTTACCCGTTGTGCTATACCGAAGATGCCCCATATAAAGCTCTCCGGCAAAAGGAAGATGTGCCTTTGCATAGTCTACATCCGATAACTGTTGAGGACTTACATCTGCATAATTCTTATGTACATTACCAAATATCTCTGTAATGGCATTCGAACCCTCGGCCCTTTCACGGAACATATACTCATGTCCGGGTCTCGAATTCAGCTTTACACAAGCCAATCCTGCACCTTCCTGCCCTCGATTATGCTGTTTCTCCATCATGAGATAGAGTTTATTGAGGCCGTACATCCAAGTGCCATACTTCTGCTGATAGTATTCAAGTGGCTTCAACAAGCGTATCAACGCAACGCCACAATCTTCCTTTATCTCTTCCATCTCTTTGATTTGATTATTCTACGGTAACAGATTTCGCCAAATTTCGAGGCTGATCAACATTCTTATTCTTACAAACTGCAATGTGATATGCAAGAAGTTGAAGAGGAATTGTTGCCAACAAAGGTTCAAGACATTCCAATGTCTCAGGCAGTTCGATAACTTTGTCTGCAATTCGGCTAATCGTTTCATCCCCTTTGGTTATCAAGGCAATCACTCTCCCCTTGCGTGCTTTGATCTCTTGAATATTACTCAACACTTTCTCATACATGGCATTGTGCGTTGCTATAACGACAACGGGCATGTCAGAATCAATCAAAGCGATTGGTCCATGCTTCATTTCTGCAGCCGGATAACCTTCAGCATGAATGTAACTGATTTCTTTCAACTTCAATGCACCTTCCATTGCAACCGGATAACTATAGCCGCGTCCCAGATAAATAAAGTTATGAGCATAAGTGAAAACTTGGCTCAGATTAGCTATTTTATCATTTAGCTTCAACACCTCCTGCATCTTGTAAGGAATCAAAGAAAGTTCTTTAACAACCCTTTCGTAATCCTCTTTGCTCACTGTTCCTTTCTCTTTTGCCAGTGCCAAAGCCAACATTGTCAATACAATCACTTGCCCAGTGAAAGCTTTTGTTGATGCAACACCGATTTCCGGCCCTACATGAATATAGCTTCCAGTATCAGTTGCACGAGGTATACTTGACCCCACAGCATTACAAATGCCATAAATAAAAGCACCGGCTGCCTTTGCAAGTTCTACAGCAGCCAACGTATCAGCCGTTTCTCCGCTTTGCGACATGGCAATAACAACGTCATCACTCGAAACCACCGGATTGCGATATCTGAACTCACTCGCATATTCTACGTTTACAGGTATACGGCAATAGGTTTCTATGAGTTGCTTGCCAATCAGTGCAGCATGCCAACTTGTACCACAAGCTACAATGATAATTCGTTTTGCCAGAAGCAAACGGTCTTTATTGTCTATGACAGCACTCAAGGTCACATTTGTAGCCTCAGCATTTATACGCCCACACATACACGTTTTCAAGCAATCAGGTTGCTCAAAGATTTCTTTCAGCATAAAATGTGGATAGCCACCTTTTTCTATCTGACCGAGGTTGATATCAATGGTTTGAACCGAAGGATTCTGCTCCCGATTGAGCAGATTAACAACCTTCAACTCTTCACCCAAGCGCATCACGGCTATATTTCCATCTTCCAGGTAAACCACTTTATCAGTGAATTCAACTATCGGACTGGCATCCGAACCCAAGAAGAATTCATCTTTTCCGATGCCTACAACCAAAGGACTCTGCTTGCGTGCCGCTATAATCTGATTGGGTTCACGCCTGTCAAGCAAGGCTATAGCATAGGCACCAATCACCTGATGAAGCGCCACTTGCACGGCAGTCAGCGTGTCAAGGTTCTTCTTCACCTGCACATATTCTATCAACTGAACAAGTACTTCCGTATCCGTTTCTGATTGAAATACAACTCCCTTGGTTATCAGGTTACGCTTTATCTCTACATAATTCTCAATAATTCCATTGTGGATGATAGCTAAATTCTTAGACGAAGAATAATGCGGATGGGCATTAACGGATGAAGGCTCACCATGGGTAGCCCAACGTGTATGTGCTATTCCAACTGATCCAGACGTATTCTTATCTGCACAAAATGCCTCCAAATCAGCAACTTTCCCTTTCGTTTTATAGACGTTAAGATTGTCTTCACGATCTATCAATGCAACTCCTGCACTGTCATATCCTCTATATTCCAATCTCTTAAGCCCCTTTATCAAAATGGGATAAGCCTCACGCTTACCTATATATCCTACAATTCCACACATGTTTTCGTCTGATTATTTTATATCTGTGATATTAAAAAAAGAAGAATGAAACCGATTAGAAATCAATCATCATTCTTCATTCTTCTTTTTCATTCTATTTTAACACCGTTACTAAGAGAGAAGTCAAACTGGTAACTATCCCAACAAAGGAGAACCAAAGCGACGTCGAAGTGCCGATTATCGAATTACGTGCCTTCACCTTGTTCGGTTCAACATAGATTACATCGTTTTGCTGCAAATAGTAATAAGGAGAGTTCACGATGTTCGCATCATTCAAGTTCAAGCGATGATACTCCTTTCCACCGTCAGCATTCTCGCGCAAGAGAATGATATTATCACGCTTTCCATAAACCGTAAGGTCACCAGCCTGCGCCAAAGCCTCAATAATACTCATCTTCTCCGTTGACACGGGAATGACTCCCGGAGAGCCAACCTCACCTATCACCGTGATGCGATAGCTTGATGTCCGCACTGTAACGATAGGCTTCTCTTCATCTGAAAGATAAGGGGCCAACTTGCGTTTTATCAAGTCTTCACACTGTTCTTTCGTGAGACCTGTCACATGTATCTTGCCGATTACGGGAAAATTTATATCCCCCTTGTTGTCAACTAAATAACCTTGGGAAGCACTACTGGTGCTCTGTCCGTTGGTTCCCGTCAGATTAAATGGAGCTGAAACCGCCGGATCAACCGTATTAACAGTAATCGTCAACAAGTCTTTTGGCATGATATGCGCATCATAAAGGCCTTTAGATGCCGCGAAATCTACTTGATCAATATTTTGAAAATAGGGCACTTTCTTTACCGAAGCACAACTACTCAGAAATAAAACTATCGCTAAAACAAACAGCGAAGACAATGTTTTCTTCATATCCTTATTTGGGTAAATTAAACCTTTGCAAATTTAATTCTATTTTTTCAGAATGGCAAATTTTTCACTCATTAAATAAATCTTATCCACCAATTTGCAGGTAATAACAAACTCGTTTCCTACATGGGAATTCTTCATCTACACATAAACGCGATATCAAGTAAGGTTGATTTGCACACAACTCAGACATGCAAATTATCTTACAAAACCCCTCTCAAGAAGGCCTCTGTTTCAAAATAAAACCAAGGAGGATGCAAATACGCGAGTTATGAGCCATATAAATAAACCTCTGATAACCAGCAATATAACTCCAAAGCAAGGAGAACAGCTTAAATTATCAGGCAAAATATCAACTCTGTCTATGTCAAACAACATTGAAAAGCATTGGAAACAGCTTGCAACAAGCCTCACTTTAGCCTGCAAAATGACACAGAGCAGAGGCTGAAGTGACGCTAAACACCGTGTAATGTGACACAAATCACGACACAGAATAACCGAAAAGGCAATACAAGAGTATATTTTCCACTAAGTTCTTTTCTATTTCATGGAAAATCAGATGCACTTTTTTAGTGAATAAAATCTTACATAACGATGTATTTCTCAAATCTTGTCAACCCGTTTTATACAAAAAGTGAGACACTCAAACAAAGCATCTCACTTTCATTTCGCGGAAAGGATAGGATTCGAACCTACGAACCGCTTTAGGCGGTTACACGCTTTCCAGGCGTGCCTCTTCAACCACTCGAGCACCTTTCCTTTTTCTAAATGCGGTGCAAAACTAACACTTTTATTTTAATTTCTACCATTAAAAAGCAAAAAAAATACGGTATAAGACAATTAAAATGAATGTTTGCCTGTTTTGTCATAGAAAACAAGTACCTTTGCTACTTTCTGAAACATTGCATTTCATTTATGGACGAATATATAGAAATAAAAGGAGCACGCGTCAACAATCTCAAGAACATTTCGCTCAACATTCCCCGCAATCAATTCATCACTGTAACGGGGGTATCAGGCTCAGGCAAGTCTTCTTTAGCCTTTGACACGCTCTATGCCGAAGGACAACGCCGTTATGTAGAGAGTCTTTCGGCCTATGCCCGACAGTTTTTAGGGCGTATGAGCAAGCCCGAATGCGACTTTATCAAGGGGCTTCCACCTGCCATTGCCATCGAACAGAAAGTGATTTCGCGCAATCCCCGCTCTACTGTGGGCACCAATACAGAGATTTACGAATACATGCGCCTGCTCTTTGCACGTATAGGACACACCTTCTCGCCCATAAGCGGAGAGGAGGTGAAGCGTCATACGCCTGAAGATGTCATTCATTGCATCATGGAATATGCCAAAGGAACGAAGTTCATGATGCTCTCACCACTGCATATCATCGAAGGCAGAACATTGGAGAAACAACTCGAAATGTATATGCAGGAGGGCTATTCCCGCCTTTACAAAGGGAATGAAGTCGTGCGTATTGAAGATATGTTGAATGAAGGTGATATTGAGAAAACAGACATTTCAACCCTCTTTTTGGTCATAGCCCGCATGAGTGTTGACGACACAAAAGATGCCATTTCGCGTATGACCGACTCTGCAGAGACGGCATTCTACGAGGGCGATGGCCTGCTGAAACTGGTATTTCTGCCCAGTAATATCACCTATGAATTCTCTACACGCTTTGAAGCCGACGGCATCAAGTTTGAAGAACCCAACGACAACATGTTCTCATTCAACTCTCCATTGGGTGCCTGTCCAACGTGCGAAGGCTTTGGAAACGTTATTGGAATTGATGAAAAACTTGTCATCCCCAACTCTACACTCAGTGTCTATGACGGCTGTGTACAATGCTGGCATGGTGATAAAATGGGGGGATGGCTGACGGAATTCATACGACGTGCGGCTACAGATAACTTCCCTATATTTGAACCTTACTATCAACTCGACCGCAAACACAAAGACATGCTTTGGCATGGACTGCCCAGTGAAAAGGGAAAAGACATACATGATAAAGTCTGCATTGATGCCTTTTTCCAAATGGTGAAAGAGAACCAGTATAAGATTCAATATCGTGTAATGATGAGTCGGTACAGGGGAAAGACTGTATGTCCTGACTGTCATGGAACCAAACTGAAGAAAGAAGCCACATGGGTAAAGGTGGGCGGAAGAAGCATTACCGAGCTTGTTGAGATGCCAATCAGTAAACTTAAAGATTGGTTTGATAAGCTTCAACTCGAAGAACATGAGTCAGACATCGCCAAACGCTTGCTTACTGAAATTAAGAATCGATTAGGATTTCTGGTTGAAGTGGGGCTGGGCTACCTCACACTCAACCGCCAATCAAGCACACTCAGCGGTGGAGAGAGTCAGCGCATCAATCTCACGACATCGTTAGGCTCTTCATTAGTGGGTTCACTCTATATTCTCGACGAACCGAGTATCGGTCTCCATAGTAGGGATACCGAACGATTAATCCATGTACTGAAAGACCTTCAGAAACTTGGGAACACGGTCATGGTGGTTGAACATGACGAAGAAATCATGCGTGCTGCCGACTATCTGATTGACGTCGGCCCCGATGCCGGAAGCCATGGAGGGGAGATTGTCTTCCAGGGAAGTACCGAAGAACTGAACAACACAGCAGAGAAGCTGCTCAAGAAATACCCACGTTCCTACACTATTAAATATCTCACCGGGAACGAAAGCATTGATCCTCCCAAGTCAAGGCGCAAATGGAACAGAGCCATTGAACTGAAAGGAGCACGCATGAATAACCTCCGTGGCATTGATGTCAAGTTTCCTCTCAATGTCTTTAACTGTGTAACAGGTGTGTCTGGATCAGGCAAATCAAGCCTCATCAAAGGCATACTCTATCCTGCCATGAAGCGTCATTTAGACGAAGTGGCCGATGCTCCCGGCGAATATACGGCTCTTGAAGGTGACTGGGAGGCTGTTAAACACGTGGAATTCGTTGACCAAAACCCCATTGGAAAGAGCACTCGGTCTAATCCTGCCACCTATGTCAAGGCCTATGAAACCATCCGACAACTCTTTGCCGACCAACCGTTAGCTAAGCAAATGGGCTTCACGCCCCAATATTTCTCATTCAACACCGAAGGCGGACGATGTGAGGAATGCAAGGGAGCTGGCGTTATCAATGTTGAGATGCAGTTCATGGCTGACCTCATTCTGGAATGTGAAGCCTGCCATGGCAAGCGCTTTAAGCATGACATTCTGGAGGTACGGTTCCATGACAAGAACATCAATGACGTGCTTAACATGACTGTATCTGAAGCCATTGAATTCTTTGGAGAATATAAACAACAGACCATCGTAAACCGCCTGAAACCTTTAGAGGATGTAGGACTCGGCTATATCAAACTTGGTCAGAACTCAAGTACGCTGTCCGGTGGTGAGAACCAGCGCGTGAAATTAGCTTACTTCATCGGTCAGGAGAAGCAAGAGCCCACATTGTTCATTTTCGATGAGCCTACAACAGGACTTCACTTCCATGACATACAGCGATTGCTAAATGCTTTCAATGCACTGATAGAACGAGGCCACACCATTCTTGTCATAGAGCATAACATGGATGTTATCAAGTGTGCCGACTATGTGACAGACCTTGGTCCTGAAGGTGGTGACAAAGGTGGAAATCTCGCTTTCGAAGGTACTCCGGAAGAACTTGTAAAGTGTAAGGAAAGTATAACGGCAAAATTCTTAAAGGATAAACTTTAGAATCTGAACTTATCAAAACAGAACTAAGCATACTCATTCCCTGCTACAACTGTCAATGTGTAGAATTGGTAAAGGCGCTTGACGTGCAATGTGAAGACATTGAAGGCTTGCGTTATGAGATTATCGTGGCAGATGATGGCAGTACTGATAAGCATACATGCCATATCAACAAAGAGATACTTGAACTTGAAAATGCCCGTTATATTCTGCGTAAAGAGAACGTAGGACGTGCCGCCATTCGCAATTTTCTTGCTGATGAAGCCGCCTATGAATGGCTTCTGTTTATTGACAGTGACATGACAGTGCTCCTTGACGACTTCATTCTGCACTATATAGAACTTGACAACAGCTTCAAAGTTGCATACGGAGGTTATCAATTGGGGAATGGAGAAATATCCAATTTAAGGTATCTTTATGAGAAAAATGCAGTCAGCAAGGGTCTTCCAAAACCCAGGAAGCAGAACGCTTACAGCAATCTGCACACGGCAAATCTGTTGATAAACCGAATGACAGCCCTTGCCCACCCTTTCGATGAACGCTTCAAACACTATGGATATGAAGATGTGCTCTTAGGGAAAAGACTGTCAGAAGATGATATATCCTTTGCCCAAATAAACAATCCCCTGCTGTTTGACAAATTTGAAAGCAACAGTAGGTTCGTGGAAAAGACAGAAGAAGCCATGCGGACACTCTACACTTTCCAAGCAGACCTAAAAGGCTTTTCGCCATTATTAGACACGGTTCATGAAATGAAACGTTTTCATCTGCAAGGTCTTTTCTTGTTTTTTTGGAAAATAAGAAAGGAGAGTTGGCGTGCAAAACTCTGTGGCACACATCCTAACTTAAAACTTTACAAACTATATAAATTGGGATATTTTATTTCACTCTTTTAGGGAGTCCCTCAAGATCAACCAACCATTTCCCATTTTGAAAACGGAGTTTGAGTTCATAGGTAGCTTTATCCACTAGATGAGCAGCCTTTCCAACCGTATCCATACACAAGAAACCATTTACTTCAACATGCGAAATCGCCGTTGAATCTTCGGGATTTTCTTCGACATCTACAAGCTGGCACTCTGCTCCCCGCACCATGCTGCGCAGTCGGTCAACGTCAGCCTGTTCCACTTGACTGGCCGCATAATATAACCATTGGTGAGAAGAATGTGTAACATAAGGCATGGCTTGTTGGAACTGCCAATTGAAATAATTCTGTGAAAAGGAATCTACGCTCATTTTGACAGTATCGCCTTCTTCCTGATGACTACACGAACCGAAACCAAACCAAAACAGACTAAGCAAACCTATCGTCATTGCTTTCCTGACAAATGGATACAGAATAAAACTCATATACTAATTTATTTTAAGACAAAGATAGATAAATTCTTTGGCTTTTTCATCTTTTCTTAATAATTTTGTAAGGCAAAAGCCGACACCCTCATCTATAATAGGCCATGTTTCTATTGGGTGTTGACTAAGCTATATTATGTAGAAAGAATTAAGAAGATAATGCTAAAATTCATATCATTCGGCAGTGGTAGTAGTGGAAACTGCTATTATCTTTACACTGAAACCGATGGACTTATCATAGATGCCGGCGTGGGAATACGCACCTTGAAGAAGCACTTTAAGAACTACGGACTGCACTTGGATAATGTCCACCACATGCTTATCACACATGATCACGCTGACCACGTGAAATCGGTAGGCAGTCTGAGCAAGGACTATGGGCTTGACGTTTATACAACTCACAGTGTACATGTAGGTATCGAACACAATTACTTCGTTAAGAAGAAGATTGAGCCTATACACGTGAAAATAGTAGAAAAGGGTGTAACTTTCAAGTTAGGAGAATTCAAAGTGACTCCTTTCGGCGTTCCTCACGACAGTTCCGACAATGTGGGATATAAAGTTTGCTACGGTGATGTGGTCTTTGTACTGATGACAGATATCGGACATATCACACCCGAAATGCAGCCCTATATCAACGAAGCCAATTATCTCGTGATTGAAGCTAACCACGATGTAGAGATGTTGTCACAAGGCCCTTACCCTCAACATCTGAAAATGAGGATACTTGGCCCCAATGGTCATCTAAGTAATGCAGACTGTGCGCAGGCTATTGCAGACGATGCCACCCCGCAACTAAAGAAAGTATGGCTGTGTCATCTAAGTGAAGAAAACAACCATCCTATTTTAACCCAGAAGACCATTGAAGACATCTTGCGCAGTCATGGCATTATTGCAGGGGTTGACTTTACCGTTGAAGTGCTTAAACGCAAAGTGCCAACAGGGGTATACGAGCTGCTCTAAAGAACCACTTTCCCTAACAGGAAGTCGTCTTTAGAACGGCAGACCGACAGCAAAATGGAAAGCTATATCACGCCCAAAGTCAGGATGGAAGATTGCATAATGCTCATTACGGGTTCTATAACCTGGATTAATGGCTTTCATACCCACATCAAAACGAAGGATAAAATAGTCAAAGTTCAGTCGTAAGCCCAAGCCATAGGCCACAGCGATTTGCTTATAGAACGTAACAATATTGAACTGACCACCCGGCTGTTCGGCATAGTTGCGTAGCGTCCAGATATTACCTGCATCGATAAAGGCTGCTCCGTTCAGTTTCCAGAAAAGGTAAGAGCGGTATTCAAGATTAAGGTTTAACTTCACATCTCCTGTCTGGTTGATGAAGTCTATACGTCCATCACTACCGCGATATTTACCTGGTCCGAGTCCTCTTACAGTCCAACCACGCACACTGTTGGCTCCACCCGAGAAGTAACGCTTTTCAAAAGGTAATACAGTGCTGTTGCCATAAGGCCACGCTATACCCAAATCCACATGGGCGGCCAATGAGTTTCGACTGTCAAAATGAAACAGATGCGTGTAGTCTATATCGAATTTTACATACTGGGCATAGGCTATATTAAATAAGGTGTATTGTCCATTCTTATTCTGTTTGAACCGAAAAGCATTAGATAATCCACGAAGAATATTGCCTGCAGTCTCTATATTTGCACGCACAGCATTCTCTCCATCGCTATAAGACAAGCCCGCACCAATCTTCATGATAAACAAGTCCTCATAGTTATAGCGCAAGATGGCATTACGATTGGTAACGTCATCAAGGTAATCACGCTTGAAAGTAGAACTAATCCAAGGCATATAGATATAGTTGAGATCAAGCATGTCTACACGATAACTGATATGGTGATGAGGCTCAGACCAGCGGTAACGCCATGCAGAAGAGAACACCCGACGATGAAACTCAGGCCGATTCTGCAGGTTATAACTTAAAGAGAGTTCTGAAGTTGCAAGACTTCTGTGTTTGAATGTACTTGAAAGGAAAGGGGCAAGAAACCTTGGAAACTGAAGCTTTGACTCCAATCCATACTCCACATAATTCTGATTTTGATAGCCTTCCAACCCTGTAATAGCCTCATAAGCACCACGAAGCTGGACACTCAACAACTCAGACCCGCGGAAAAGATTACGGTTTTCCCATGTTAAGCTGGCCGCAGCACCGAAGTCGCCTGCCGTATTCGTTCCTTCCGGCTGAAAAGAAATCGTGTTAGGTTTATTAGTACTGATTTGAATATCACAATCAAGCAGAGTTGTATCAGGATGTTCACGAAAACTGATATTCGTATATCTCACAGCCTGAAGACGGGCAAACTTGTTATAAGTCTGCTGTAAACCATCAGCGCTATAGGGTGTATGTGCATCGAGCATCGTTGCATTACGAAGCACACTTTTTTTCAAATGAAGCCTTTCATCATCGTCTCCGCTCAAATAACGTATAGAGTCTATGGTGTAACAGGGATGCAATGTATCAGATGAGAGATTGGTTGTACGGTAAGGAAGCAACTGAAGTGTGATATTGATATCCCGACTATTACGTGCCGAGTCGGCACTATATTGAATGAAATCCTTATGGAATTTATAGTAACCATGATTTAGAAGGAAAGACGTCAGCTTAGTGCGTTCCGCATTGAGCGCATCAACTGTAAATCTACTTCCACTCTTTAATGAGGGCTTAAAAGCATTCCTGCCCCTATATGTGGCTATCAACTTCTTGATCAGACTATCCTGAATATCATAATGTACTATGGCAATCCGATAAGGTTCACCTGGAAGAAGCCGATAGACAACCTTGACCTTACGCCCTTTTCGCGTGACTTTCATCTCGGTTCGGCCATGCATATATCCCATATTGTGCATGGCTGTTGTGAGGTCATCCATGGAAAGTTGAGCCTGCAGGGAGTCGAAAACAACTGGCTCTTCACCGATATGCCTGAGCATACGGTTAAGCCATTTCGTTGAATCCTGGCCTGCAAGTGCATAGGTTCCCATAGGTATCTTGAACAAAGAAAACCATTTAGAATTTCCTTTTTGGCGCACATAGTCCTGAAGTGTTGAAGCATCAAGTTCTTTGTCGGCCGACTCCACCTTGACACCATCAAGCAAATAACTTCCCTCGGGAACGAACTTCGTTGCATTGCAAGACACCAATAGCAATGAAACCACTAATATGTAAATCCACTTATACTTCATAAACTGCACAAAGATAATATCTTTTTCTGATATATGCAAGTTATAAAATTCTGTGAAAAGCAAGCCTTAAAACCGTAATATTACGCCTCTTAACATTCACTAACATGGCAAATGCTCGTGTTTTTACAAAAATATATGTAAGTTTGCAGTATGATCAGTAAGACAAAAACCAAATTCATCAAATCCCTTCAGCTGAAGAAGAACCGAGAACAGACACGTCTTTTTATTGCTGAAGGACATAAACTTGTCGAAGAATTGCTTGCCATGAGCCGAGCACATACCCTTGTTGCCACTCAAGAATGGCTTGACAGTCACTCTGCCCCACCTGCAGATGAGGTAATAGAAGTGACTTCTGATGAACTTAGAAAAGTCAGTTTGCTGCAACATCCACAACAAGTGCTGGGACTATTCCCTTTCTTTGCTTCTGACACTCATGCTATCAACACATCAACCCTATCGTTGATGCTTGACGGCATCCAAGACCCGGGAAACCTTGGAACGATTATCCGTGTTGCTGATTGGTTTGGTATCAACGACATCTATTGCTCGCAAGAAACAGCCGATATGTATAATCCCAAGGTCATACAGGCTACTATGGGAAGTATCACACGCGTAAGACTCCATTATGGAGCACTTGAACCTATGCTCAAACAACTCCCAGCAGACTTTCCCATTTATGGCACCCTGCTCGAGGGGAACGATATCTATAGCGAGCAACTTTCTGCTCATGGTCTCATCATCATGGGCAATGAGGGCAATGGAATATCTGCCCAAATCAGGCAAATGGTCAACTGTCCACTGCTTATTCCCAACTATCCACCCAATACTCCCACGGCAGAATCGCTCAATGTAGCAATAGCAACAGCTATCACCTGTGCGGAATTCAGACGAAGAATAAAATAAATCATCAGAAAGATAAAACCATAAGAAGAATGAAAGGAAATCATTAATATGGAAAACGACATCTATAAAAACAGAAGCATATCGGCCTGTATCAAAGCTTCCTTTGATGTGCTGACTATCAATTTTGCAACTATTTTCAAGAAAACATGGCTTGGAAGCCTTGCATGGGCCATTTGCCTGACTGCTTTAATCTTTTTCTTTGGCAAGTTCGCCCTCACTGTTACAGCCAATGAACCTTCAGTATGGGCAACAGCTATCCCTACGCTTTGTGCCCTTCTGCTCAGCCTGACAGCCTCATCCTACATGACTGCCAGTATCGTCAGCATGCTCTTCAAGCATGCTCTCAAACCTGTTTTCCTAAGAGCATTTATTACGATTATCTTATTGACAGTTCTCTCTTTGGCTGCTCTTATCCTTGTCCCGGAAGTTTCAAAAGGCCTTGCACACTTACTGTCCACAAGCAAACTGCTATCCCCTATCCAAGCTGTTATCGCAGGGTTCGTGTTATTTGGCCTGATTATTTTAGCCATCCTCGCATTCATGCTACCGCTTGGATATAGCCTGACACACTACATCTGTACACCAAAAGCAAAGTTAATCCAAGCGTTCGGTAAAGACTATAAGGTAGGTTTACACCACTGGGGATTCCTTTTCATCGGGCAAATCCTGACAATATTCTGTGCTATCATACCACTTGCATTCCTTGCTTTGCCCCTATCCATCCTGTTTATGGCCTATGGTTACAACCTCTGGGGCATGCTGACACTTGCTGATCCTGATGGTCTCCCTACATATTTTATTCCTATGATGATTGCTTTTGTTGGCATCATCTGTTTCATTGCAAGCTATATTTTCACTTTCGGCGTTTTCACCAATATCTACGTATACGGCTCTGTAAACCAACAGATAAACAGCAAATAACAATCCTTCAAAAACAGAAAGCACGCAAGTTGAGACATACGCAGCCAAATAGTTAACGAGTATTAAAAGGCAAAGATTTATCTTCTGTCACCCTTTTGATTTCGACAAAATTGCGTAACTTTGCACCGATTTAGTCCGTTTTCAGGCTCAAAGAAGTGCTGACAAGGGTCAGACGCCTGGCGGAAAAACCCGTTTAATAAATAAACAATGTACGCAATCGTAGAAATTAACGGTCAACAGTTCAAGGTTGAAGAGGGCAAAAAGCTCTTCGTGCATCACATCAAAGATGCTGAAGCCGGAAAGACTGTTGAATTCGACAAGGTGCTGCTCGTTGACAACAACGGTACAGTAAAAGTCGGTGCACCAACTGTAGACGGTGCAAAAGTAACAGTAGAAGTTGTGAACCCACTCGTGAAAGGCGACAAAGTAATCGTGTTCAAGATGAAACGTCGTAAGGACTATCGCGTAAAGAATGGTCATCGTGCACAGTTCACAGAAGTAACAGTTAAATCAATCAACGCTTAAAATCAGGAGGACAAACAATGGCACATAAGAAAGGTGTAGGTAGTTCTAAGAACGGACGTGAATCTGCTTCACAGAGATTAGGCGTAAAGATTTGGGGTGGTCAGAAGATCATTGCCGGCAACATCATTGTTCGTCAGCGCGGCAACAAGCACTTTGCTGGTGAGAATGTTGCTCAAGGTAAGGACGATACGCTCTATGCACTTGCTGACGGCGTGGTATACTTCCACAAGGGCAAGTTCAACAAGAGCACAGTATCTGTACTCTCTCCAGAAGCCTACGCAGAAAAAACAAAGGCTGAAGCTTAAATAAACAAAGCACTTATTCCAAACAAACAATAGAATGCCAATCTCGCTGAGATTGGCATTTCTTTTTTAAAAGCTATAGCATTCAGTTTGCAACATGAGGCACTTTGCATTGTAATATGAGCCATATTACAATATGAAATGAGGCATATTGCACGCTATTCTGACGCAAATTAAAACTGCAGAAGAAACAAGTGAACCACAAAAAAGCAATCCCTTTGATAATCAAGGGGATTGCTCTATAATCAGAAAAGCTTTTTAATAGAATTTGAAATACTGACGGGCGTTGTTATAGGAAATATCTTCCACCATACGCGCCAGACTTTCTTTATCATTCGGCAGAAGGCCTTTCTCCACGTCATTACCCAACAGATTGCAGAGCAAACGGCGGAAATACTCATGCCGTGGATAACTCAAGAACGAGCGACTGTCTGTCAACATACCAACGAAACGACTCAACAAACCCAATACAGAAAGGGCTTTCAGCTGTTTAGTCATACCGTCAAGCTGATCATTGAACCACCAACCTGAGCCGAATTGCATCTTCCCCGGACATGAACCATCCTGAAAATTACCAATCATAGTGGCAAGAACTTCGTTGGCACATGGGTTCAGACAATAGAGTATTGTACGCGTAAGCTTGCCTTCCTTGCTCAATTCGTCCAGGAAATGACTCATGGCACGCGCTGTATTAAACTCTCCGATAGAGTCAAAACCCGTGTCGGGACCAAGCCTGTCGAACATCAAACTATTGTTGTCGCGGATAGCTCCATAGTGGTATTGCTGGGTCCAATCGGCCTCAGCATCCATTTCTCCACACAGCTTAAGGAAAGCATGCTTATACTGACGGATTTCAAGTGTACTCAATTGCTGACCGCGAAGTGCTTTCTCAAAGATAATCTCTATCTGACTATCGGTATAAGGTTCATCATAGAACTCCTCCACTCCGTGATCTGAAAGACGGCATCCATTCTCCGTAAAGAAGTCATGACGCTTCTTCAAAGCATCTACCATATCGACGAAATGATTGATTTCCACACCGCTCACTTCGCCTAATTGAGACATATATTCAGCATAGCCCGGCTTCTCAATATTCATAGCCTTGTCGGGACGCCAAGCAGGTATCATCTTGATTTCAAAGCCACTTTCACGTGTCTTTTTATGATAACGTAGGTCATCAATGGGGTCATCGGTCGTGCAGACACACTCCACATGATAATGCCTCATCAGCCCACGTGCACTGAACTCGGGCTGTTGGAGTTTCTCATTACACTCATCATAGATTTCACGGGCTGTTTTCGGATTGAGCTGTTTGGTAATACCGAAAGCCGTTTTCAACTCAAGATGACTCCAATGATACAATGGATTACAGAAAGTATAGGGCATTGTCTCGGCCCATTTCTCAAACTTTTCCCAATCATTAGTATCCTCTCCGGTACAGTATTTCTCTTCAACTCCATTCGTACGCATGGCACGCCACTTGTAATGGTCACCTCCCAACCACAACTCCGTGATGCTACGGAACTTATGATCATTGGCAACCATCTCCGGAACCAAATGACAATGATAGTCGATAATAGGCATTTTAGCCGCATGATTGTGATAGAGTTCCTGCGAGGTAGCCGTTTCCAAGAGGAAATTCTCATCCATAAATTGTTTCATAAATGATTTGATATTTTGATTGTCTTCGATGAAATAGATTAAGTTGTTCATTAAAACATTGACGGAAAGTGCAAAGAGAAATCTATTCAAGCCTTGCACCAAGCCTGCCTATGCTTTATGCAAATGTAATGCTATTTTTTGGAACTACGAGAAAATTAAACTATATTTGCAATGTTTTTTACGTAAACGATGACGTACACGCATGGATAATCAGAGAACTATAAACCCTACAGGCAGAGTGCTGCTCATCTATACAGGCGGCACCATTGGCATGGGAATCAATCATCAGACCAATGCTCTGGAACCATTGGATTTCAATCATTTGGTGAGCAACCTGCCCGAAATGAAATATCTTACGACAGGTATTGATGTGTTTCAGTTTGACCATCCCATCGACTCCAGCGACATGGCGCCCGAGCTTTGGGCCAGTCTCGTCAGGATTATTGCCGAAAAATACGAGGCGTATGATGGTTTTGTCATTCTCCATGGCACCGACACCATGGCTTATACGGCATCGGCTCTCTCCTTCATGCTTGAGAATCTTACCAAGCCCGTCATCCTTACAGGAAGTCAATTGCCCATCGAACACCTCCGCACTGATGCCAAGGAAAACCTCATTACGAGTATCGAGTTGGCCTCGGCTCAGCATGAAGACGGCACACCTGTCGTTCCCGAAGTCTGCATCTACTTTAGTGGCAGACTGTTGAGAGGCAATCGTTCAACCAAGCAAAATGCTGACGGATTCAACGCTTTCGACTCTTTCAACTATCCACACCTGTGTGAAGCAGGAGTCAGATTTCAATTCTCTACGCATCATATTCTGAAACCTGACTATACGAAACCTATGGTTCCACATTTTGAGTTGAATCCCAACATCATGGTTTTATCATTATTTCCAGGCATTCAAGCCAGCATTTTCAAGCATGCACTCGATGCCCCCGAACTGAAAGGGGTGGTCATGAGAAGCTTTGGAAGCGGCAATGCGCCTCAGCAACCATGGTTAATGGAAATTCTAAAGAAAGCTTCACAACGAGGCGTCACCATTGTCAACATCAGCCAATGTGTGACAGGCTTTGTTGAAATGGGGCGCTATGACACAGGCTATCAGCTAAAAGACACAGGAGTTATAAGCGGACAAGACAGCACGGTGGAGGCCGCCGTCACCAAACTGATGTATCTCTACGGACGCTATGGAGATGACACCAAGACCATACGCCAAATGCTCTCCTGCTCTTTAGCCGGCGAACTTCACGTCTAAATGGATTAACTTTGCCAACAGATATCAAACAAATTAACAGACACAATATGAAAAGAAGTCTTGAAACTATCTGCATTCATGGCGGATGGAAACCAACAAAAGGGGAGCCTCAGCAGCTGCCGATTTATCAGAGTACAACGTTCAAATATGAAACGAGTGAACAAATGGCACGCTTGTTTGACTTGGAGGACAGTGGCTATTTCTACACACGTTTGGCCAATCCCACCAATGACGCAGTGGCCAAGAAGATTGCAGCCCTTGAAGGAGGCATCGGAGCCGTGCTCACCTCTTCAGGCCAGGCAGCCAATTTCTATGCTGTGTTCAACATTTGTGAAGCAGGAGATCACATCGTTACTTCCAACGCCATTTATGGTGGAACGTTCAATCTTTTCGGCGTTACCCTGAAGAAAATGGGCATTGAATGCACATTCATCGACCCCGACTGGGATGACGAAAGAATAGAGGCCGCGTTCAAACCGAATACAAAATGCTTTTTCGGCGAAACAATATCCAACCCGGGAGGCAACGTGTTTGATATCGAACGTTTTGCTAAAATAGCCCACAAGCATGGAGTTCCACTGATTGTGGATAACACATTTGCCACGCCTGTCAACTGCCGTCCTTTTGAATGGGGCTGTGACATTGTTACCCACTCTACGACAAAATATATGGACGGACATGCCACACAGGTGGGAGGCGCAGTCGTAGACTCCGGCAACTTTGATTGGGAAGCCTATGGTGAAAAGTTCCATGGACTGACCACTCCCGATGAAAGCTATCATGGCCTTATTTACACCAAAACCTTTGGAAAAATGGCATACCTCACCAAACTCATCAGTCAACTGATGAGGGATTTGGGAAGTATTCCTGCGCCACAAAACTCATTCCTGCTCAATATAGGACTCGAAACTTTACACCTCCGCATGAAACAACACTGTTCCAATGCACAAAAGGTGGCTGAATGGTTGGAAAAGAACGAGAAAGTGGCTTGGGTAAACTATTGCGGTCTTCCCTCAAATAAATATTACAGGCTGGGGCAAAAATATCTTCCCAAGGGTTCATGTGGTGTCATTGCATTTGGCTTAAAGGGCTCACGAGAGGATGCTATCCAATTTATGGACCGCCTTGATTTCATTTCTATCGTAACCCATGTGGCTGACGCCCGCACCTGTGTGCTACACCCAGCCAGCCACACTCACCGTCAGCTGACCGACGAACAACTCCAAGAAGCAGGTGTTGCCCCTGATTTAATCCGCCTCTCTGTGGGCATTGAGAATGTGGATGACATCATTGCCGACATCGAACAGGCTTTGAAGTAAATCTGCAATAAGAATATAAAAAGGCACTCAATGATTGAGTGCCTTTTTCGTAACTTTATAAAACCACCGCACTAAACCAAACGGAACCATTGATTATTACATCGGCCGTCTGACGAAACCACCTGGGATTCCTCTTCTCCCGGGTCTTTCCATCGGCAGACCAGGCATTCCCTTAGGTGCAGCCTTTCCTCCAAACAGGTTCAGACGATAGACCACATGGAGCATGGCATAGCTGTAAATGCTGTTATATTCCGTATCACTACGCATGAGCGCATTGACCACACGACTGAAATTACTTTGCTGATGAAGAATATCATAGAACTGCAAACTTATCGTCAGAGGCTTTCCTTTCATCAATCCTTGAGAAAACTGTGTATTCCATATCAGTTCGTTGGTATTCATAGAGGCATCACTGTAACCTCGACGTGAATTGTTATGCAGGTCTGTAGCCACCGACATTCCCCATGGAAACGTGACATTCAACGAACCTCCATAGGCAAATTGCCATGTGTCAAGATTGCTTCTTTGCTGAAGCTGATTGCGACTGTGTGTATAGTTCAGCGAGCCATCAAGAGCAAATTCAAGCCAACTGTTACGCAGACTGGCCTCTATCCGTTCACCCAAAGACGTGGAACGGGTTGTATTCTTTACAGAGGACGAACTGGCATTCTGAGCTGCATAGGCCACATAATTATTATAGTTCACATTTGTAAAGGTGTTGATATTGAAATATCCTGCAGAGTCAACAGCTGTGTTGAACATGAAAGCCCCCATCACATTCCAGTTTCCATTGATATTCTCGGGCTGAATGATTCGCCCTCCCGTCTTCTCATCATAGGTCACCTTGTCACTGATGCTGTTCTGTGTGTTGCTATAGTTCACAAAAGTCATGATAGCCCGTTGCCTGTTTTCTATATAATTATTGTAAAACAACCTAAAGTAGTTGGTAAACGAAGGCTTCAGGCCAGGATTACCTTTTGAGACATTCAGAGGGTCACTGTCGTCTGTGATATCCAGAAGCTGTGACATGCCGGGCTGAGCAGTAGTACCGCGATAGCTGATGCGGAAATTGCTCACCTTGCTGAAACGATAACGGAAATCGAGTGTAGGCGAGAAGTTGGTCACCGTGCGCACTGTGTCAACATGAATCCCTTGATAATCCTGTCTGTATTCCGACTTCTGCGGCTGAAGCATCACGCCGACATTCAAATTATACTTCTTACGGATAACGCGCAACATCAACTGAAAATCATGAATATAATTACGATACTCCGAAAAACGACTCAAATTACTGTCATAATAACTTTCAAGAGGATTTGTCAGACGCGAGAGATAATGATTCCATGCACCATATTCCAGTGGTAGCCCGCTGAAAAATGTTTCTCCCAAATTACTGAAATCATAGGTTGAACGGTCGCTCTTGCTGTACTTATACTGGAACTCATAAGTGAATTGCAGAAACATCGCCCGCAGGATTGGTTCACTATAAGCAAAGCGCAGGCTGTAACCATAGTTCGTTGTTGGCATAAGTTTCCAACGGTTTTTCTGATAGGTAGAGTCAAGCCCCATGGCATTCATCACCTGATAAAGATGAACATTGCTCAACGACAGATTACGGTTGTCGCGCATTCCATAGTTACCACCGACACGCAATGTGACATTACGCCCCCGACTTCCAAACTTACGATTAAACTGGAGCACACCCTTTATGCTCTTATTCTCATTATTACTGATACTACTGTTCTCGCGCTTATTGACCATCAGCCCCTCGGCATCGAGTTTTGCAATAGACTCGGCTGCCAACGGATTGACCACATAGAGATAAGGGTCGGCATTGAATGAGGCCGAGAGATTACTTGTGAGATTATCACTATTGGTATAACTGAACTGTGGCCGAAACATAATATTCGTCATCGTATCGGGCTTCCATTCCAGACGCAGACGCCCCTCCCACGAATCACTGCGCGACAAAGTGAACTTATTGCTGTTGGAAAAAGCACCAACCTTACTGACAAAATTCTCAACAGAGCCAATTGCATTCACATCTCCGTCAGAATGATTCCAACGCAGAGATGCATCAAGTTGCAGTTTGTCCTTCAATTCAAAGTTATAGTTCACACCAAGCATCTTTGAAGCATTAAGCCCCTGTAATTCACTACCGAAGCCACGAAAGCCTCCGCCAGGAAAACCCTTGTCATTGATGTTATTGGCATTTGCAAACACCATGAAACGATTCTTATCATTGAAATAACTGCCCATGGCTTTCTCCGCATAACGATAATCAGTGCCAATGCCCAAATCAACATTGCCAAACACTCCCTTGTTCATACCTGGTTTCATGCCAAAATCAAGCACAGCTTCTTCTTCGCCATCATCTATGCCGGTGACTTTTGCCATATCACTCTTCTGATCATAGGCCTTGATTTTATTGATAACTGAGACAGGAATGTTCTTCAAAGCAGTCTTCGTGTCACCTGCCATGAATTCTTTTCCTTCAACAAGAATCTTCTTAACCTCCCTGCCATTAATCGTAATCTTTCCGTCATCACTGACCTGTGCACCCGGCAAGCGCTTCACCAACTCTTCTATCGTAGAACCTTCTGGAGTTCTGAATGCCGATGCATTATAGATGAAAGTATCTTCTTTCAGCGACACTTTAGTGGCCTGTCCCGTAATAGTTGCCCCTTTCAGCATCACGGCATCAGCACTGACAAGTATCGTTCCAAAATCCACATCTTTCCCACCTCTGATATCTGCATGCTTGACAACGGTTTTATAACCCACGCTCGTAATCCTAACAAGGAAGTTCCCATCGCCAGGCGCTTTCACAGAAAACCTACCATTATTGTCAGAAATGGCACCCGCCACAAATGAACTGTCCTTAACCCGAAGCAGCTGGACAGTCGTCTGCGCCAATGCTTCCTTGGTGTCTTTATCTGAAAGCGTCCCACTTATCTGGCGACTTTGTGCAAGACAGACCGTCCATGTGATTGTCAAAAACAAGCCTGCAATTATTCTTCTCATTTCGTTTATTCTAATATAAAAGTCTGATAAGTTAGACGCCTAAATGCAAAAAACGTTTAATCAGAGCATATATTTTTTCTACCCCCGTAATACTCCCAACATTTCCCATTCTCATTTCATACACTCACCCCAAAAAGCAACCTATATTTCCAAGAGAGAGAGAGAGTTAAATTATAACAATATTAATCAACAGATTTACCATGAGTCGCTTTACCTTTTCTTCAATGAATAAGGAGAGACATTTTAACAGGTATCTTTTACAAAGATAAAACATCATATGAAGAAAACCATAAAAAGAAGGTTTCCGCGAGAGTTAACAGAGGTTAAAGAGAATAAGGCGCCTGTTTGCACCCACAAAAGAGACCATTTACAAAGAACATGTGCAAGAAAAAGAACACTATAAACGCACACAAAAACTCATCCTGCTCGGGATAAGACAAAATGAGGTTTCATCACATGGCGTTTCAACTTACATTGAATCACCTCGCAATTCAAGTCATTCTACGGCCTGATTTGATTCAGAAAGCAATGTAATCTATCTCAAATTGCCATGTAAACTGATATGAATTAAACTCACAGATGAAAAACCTTTGCCCAAGATTCTCTAAAATATTACATATTACATATTACATGTAACATTTAGGTCGATACACTGTTTTGAGGATTAGGGGAGAGAGATAGTTTATTATAATATATAATAATACTAATAATTATTATATATAATCTCTATAAAGCTATCAATCTGTAAGCATTCAGCCTCTCTTATGCATCATGCGCAACTATGCATTATGAATTGTGAATTAACATATGGTGCTAAATGTTACATGTAATATGTAATATTTTGAAAGTTCACAACTCTCTCCTACTCTACGCCTAAAAAATTTTATCTCACACTCTCACAATAAGTTAACTAAACATTAACAGCTCGACAGGCATGGGTAAGCTCCAAAAATTTGCATAATTCAGATTCTTTTTATAACTTTGCTCAACAAATAAAACATAATAAAAGAAAAGATGAGAAGCAGAACCGCAGTTTGGTTTGAAACCAAAATACGTTACGAAAAAACAATGGAAGACGGCATGCAGAAAAAAGTGTCTGAAAGCTATGTCGTAGATGCCTTGAGCTTTACTGAGGCCGAGAACACCATTATTGAAGAGATGCGCGTTTATATCAGTGGAGAATTCAAAGTGACCGACTTGAAGCAAGCAGCCTACGGAGAGATATTCTTCAGCGATGCCGACGCTGACGACAAATGGTATAAGAGCAGACTGCAATTCATTACCATTGACGAGAAAACCGAAAAGGAGAAGCGCTCAACAGTGACTTACTTAGTGCAGGCAGGAAGCGTTCCGGCGGCCGTGAAGCATATAGAGGAAGTCATGGGAGGAACACTGATTGACTATGTTATCGTGAGCATTCAGGAAACCCAGATTATGGATGTATTCGAGCACAATGGCCCCAAGAAGAACCCAGGCGGAGGCAATGACGTTCCGGAATATGAGGCCCCTGAAAAATCAGAAGAACCGACAGTTGAATAAAGGCGTATGAATGTTGATGTAGCAAAGAATTTGCATGAGGTGCTGGGCAATCTGCCTAAAGACGTCAGATTGGTTGCTATCAGCAAATATCATCCCTGCGAATATATCGAGGCGGCATATGCTGAAGGCCAGCGCATCTTTGGGGAAAGCCATGAGCAGGAACTCAAACTGAAGGTTGAGAAACTTCCCAAGGATATCCAATGGCACTTCATCGGACACCTGCAGACCAACAAAGTGAAATATATCGCACCTTATATTTCAATGATTGAAGCTGTGGACAGCATGAAGCTGTTGAAAGAAATCAACAAGCATGCCAACAAGCACAACCGCATCATCAAAGTGCTTTTAGAGCTCCACATTGCCGAGGAAGAAACAAAATATGGACTGACACCCGACGCCTGTCGGGAACTGTTGGCAGAGGGAGAATGGCGCACGCTCGACCACGTGCAGATATGCGGCCTGATGATGATGGCCAGCAACACCGACAATCAAGACCAGATTGCCAGCGAATTTGAAACTGCCGCACGCTTCTTCGATGAGATAAAGACCCACTACTTTGCCGACAGCGATGCCTTCAAGGAACGCTCATGGGGCATGAGCCACGACTACAAGACAGCTATCTGTCATGGTTCGACAATGGTTCGCGTAGGAACAACGATTTTCGGCCCACGTGTTTATTAAACCGGCAAAGAAGTTTCGTTTCAAAAAAATTACTATCTTTGCAAATAAAATGAAGAATGATGGTCTGAAAAGCCATTTCAAAAAGAACAATTTTATGCCAGAAATATCAGTACGCGGATTAGAAATGCCAGAGTCGCCTATCAGAAAGTTGGCACCTCTTGCGGCAGCAGCAAAGAAACGTGGCACGAAGGTATATCATCTCAACATCGGTCAGCCCGACCTTCCAACTCCCCAGTGCGGACTCGATGCATTGAAGAAAATCGACCGCAAACTGCTGGAATACTCTCCAAGCCAGGGCAATCTGAGCTATCGGGAAAAGTTGACAGGCTACTACAGAAAATACAACATCAACGTTGAAGCCGACGACATCATCATCACTTCGGGAGGTAGTGAGGCCGTGTTGTTTGCGTTCATGAGTTGTCTGAACCCCGGAGACGAGATTATCATTCCAGAGCCAGCCTATGCCAACTACATGGCATTTGCTATCAGTGCAGGCGCCACTATCCGCACGATTGCAACGACTATTGAAGAAGGTTTCTCGCTGCCGAAAGTTGAAAAGTTTGAGGAATTAATCAATGAGCACACTCGTGCCATCATGATTTGCAATCCCAACAACCCTACCGGATACCTCTACACACGGCGCGAGATGAACCAAATTCGCGACCTCGTGAAGAAATATGACCTCTATCTGTTCTCGGATGAAGTCTATCGGGAATACATCTACACAGGTTCGCCCTATATCAGCGCCTGCCATTTGGAAGGCATCGAGGAAAATGTCATCTTGATTGACTCTGTTTCAAAACGATATTCAGAATGTGGCATCCGCGTTGGTGCATTGATAACTAAGAATGCCGAAGTGAGAAAGGCCGTGATGAAATTCTGCCAGGCCCGACTCTCTCCACCCCTCATTGGACAGATTGTTGCCGAGGCCTCTCTGGATGCGCCCGAGGAATACTATCGTGATGTCTACGATGAATATGTGGAGCGCAGAAAATGCCTTATTGACGGTTTGAACCGCATCCCCGGCGTTTATTCGCCAATACCAATGGGAGCTTTCTATACCGTGGCAAAACTTCCAGTTGACGACAGCGAGAAGTTCTGCCGTTGGTGTCTTGAAGAATTCAACTATGAGGGCGAAACCGTAATGATGGCACCTGCCGCAGGTTTTTACACTACACCAGGTGCAGGCATCAATCAGGTGCGCATTGCCTATGTCTTGAAAAAGCCCGATTTGGAGCGTGCCTTGATAGTATTGAAGAAAGCCCTTGAAACCTATCCAGGGCGCGTTGTCGACGAAGAATAACCCCATATTGAACCTACCTCTTTTCATAGCAAGGAAAATCTATAGTGGCAAGACCGAGGGAAAACAAGTATCTCGTCCTGCCATACGAATAGCTACGGCAGGCGTGGCTATCGGTCTTGCCGTGATGTTGATATCCGTGAGTGTTGTGCTGGGCTTCAAACATACTATCCGCGACAAGGTTATCGGATTTGGAAGCCACATTCAGGTGGGTAGCTTCATGACTTTGCAAACAGGTGACTTCTACCCCATTCAAATGGATGACTCGATGCTGACCGTTCTGAAAACGATTCCGGGAGTGAAGCATGTTCAGCGCTATGCTATGAAACAAGGCATTCTCAAAACCGACCACGACTTTTTGGGAGTGGTATTCAAGGGAATAGGAGCCGAATATGACACAACTTTCCTGCATCAAAACATGCGCCAAGGCCATATTCCGCGCTTCACGGATAATGCCTCAAGCAACAAGATTCTCATTTCACAAAGCATTGCCGACAAATTGGGGGTGAAAGCCAATGACAAGATTTACAGTTACTTCATCGACAAAAACGGTGTGCGCACCCGACGTTTTATAATAGAAGGAGTCTATCAGACCAATCTCTCACAATATGATGACATCACCTGCTTTACCGACCTCTATACGGCCGTAAAGCTCAATGGGTGGGAAGACGACCAGACAACAGGGGCAGAGCTGACCGTCAAGGATTTCAACCAGTTAGACGATGTAGAAAACCTTGTGGTGAAAAAAGTGAACCGCACACTCGACCACTATGGTGAAACCTATTCATCGAAAACCATTCGTGAACTGTGTCCCCAAATCTTCTCGTGGCTCGACCTGCTCGACCTCAATGTATGGATTATTTTGGCATTGATGATTGCCGTGGCTGACGTAACGATGATTTCCGGTTTGCTCATTATCATTCTCGAACGAACCGTGATGATAGGCATTCTGAAAGCATTGGGCGCCCGAAATAAAACCATCCGCCATACATTCATGTGGTTTGCCGCCTTCATCATTGGCAAAGGAATGCTGATCGGCAATATTGTCGGACTTGGACTGATTTCCCTTCAACAGTTTACAGGCCTTGTCAAGCTCAATCCACAGACCTATTATGTCAACACAGTCCCTGTGGAATACAACATTCCATTGTTCATCATTCTGAACGTAGCCACCCTACTGATTTGTCTTTTTGTGCTCATAGCCCCAAGCTATCTGATTTCTCATATACATCCCGCTAAATCCATGCGGTACGAGTAATCAAAAACAACTGCTGACAATAAATAATGCACATAAAGTTTTGAGATGTGCAGATAATACCTTATCTTTGCACAAAATTTTTGATATTGTGCAATGAATTCATTACCAAATTTCAATAGTTACATAGAACAAAGCATCATCAACAATTGGGAGAAAGATGCCCTGACCGATTATAAAGGAGCCACCCTCCAATTCCATGATGTAGCAAGGAAGATAGAAAAGCTACACATTCTTTTTGAAAACAGCGGTCTTCAGAAAGGCGATAAGATTGCACTATGTGGCAGAAACAGTTCGCATTGGGCCGTGGCCTTTCTCGCCACACTGACCTATGGTGCCGTTGCCGTACCCGTACAAAACGAATTCAAAGCCGAACAAATACACAACATTGTCAATCATAGCGAGTCAAAACTGCTATTCGTAGGTGATGTCGTGGCTACCGAGATTAACGCTGATGAAATGCCTTCGTTGGAAGGTGTAATTTATATTCCCGACTTTTCAGTCATGCTTTCACGTTCTGAAAAGCTGACATACGCTCGCGAACATCTGAACGAAATCTTCGGACATAAATACCCCAAATATTTCCGAAAAGAGCATATCCACTATCATGTGGACCAGTCTGAAGAACTGGCATTAATCAATTACACCAGTGGAACAACGGGCTTTTCCAAGGGAGTGATGCTACCCTATCGTGCACTCACAAGCAACTATGATTTCCTTGCAGAAGCTATCGGCCCCAAACTTCCCAAACACTGTGATGTGTTGGCAATCCTACCAATGGGGCACATGTATGGTATGGTGTGTGAGTTCATCCTCGAATTCTGTTTAGGCAATCACACTTATTTCCTCACAAGGTTACCGAGTCCTACGATTATCCAACAGGCTTTTACCGAAATTCGTCCGGCTATCATCGTTGCTGTGCCCTTGATAGTCGAGAAGATTATACGGAAAAACGTATTCCCAAAGATACAGACCAACGTGTATAAACTGCTGATGAACATGCCCGTCATCAGCAAGAAGGTCAAGGAACGCATCCTCGACATCGTCCGTACAGAGTTTGGAGGCAATATGTATGAGGTCATTGTGGGTGGTGCCGGACTGAACAAGGAAATTGAAGAATTCCTCGTAAACATTGGCTTCCCTATCACTATGGGCTATGGAACCACGGAGACGGCTCCTCTGATTACCTATACAGACTGGCATGATTTCCAAGCAAGAAGCTGTGGCACTCCCGTCAAGAACATGGAAGTAAAGATTGCAAGTAACGACCCGGAAAACATTCCAGGAGAGATTATTACGCGTGGACTAAACGTGATGTTGGGCTATTATAAAAACGAAGAGGCCACAAAAGCCGTTATAGATAACGAGGGCTGGTATCACACGGGAGACCTCGCTACCATGTCGGCTGACGGACATGTGTTTATCCGCGGACGCATCAAGAATATGCTTCTCGGTGCAAACGGACAGAATGTCTATCCCGAAGAAATTGAAAACAAACTCAATTCAATGACCTTGGTGAGTGAATGCCTTGTCCTGCAAAAGGAGGAAAAACTCATAGCATTGGTTCATCCCGACTATGAAGAGGCCGAAGCCATGGGCTTCAGCGGAGAAGACTTGCAGAGCATTATGGAGCAGAACCGCGGAAACCTCAACGATATGTTGCCAAGTTTTTCAAAAATCTCCGCTATCCAACTCCATGAAGAAGAATTTGCAAAAACTCCTAAAAAGAGCATCAAACGCTATCTGTATCAGGATGCTATCTAAAGAATGAAAACTATATCTAAAGCAAAAAGTAAAATAGAAAAAATAACATTATGGAACAAACACCAAGTTTCAATAGTCTGATACAACAGTCTATCATCGACAATTGGGATAAGGATGCACTCACAGACTTTAAGGGTGCAACGCTGCAGTATCATGATGTAGCACGTAAGATTGAGAAACTTCACATCATGTTTGAAAGTAGTGGTGTGGTTAAAGGCGACAAGATTGCACTGGCCGGACGCAACAGTGCCAACTGGGCTGTGGCTTTTCTGGCTACGCTCACCTATGGTTGTGTGGCCGTTCCTATCCTTCATGAATTCACACCCGACCAGATGCACAACATTGTTAACCACAGTGAAGCCCGCCTTCTCTTTGTTGGAGATGTTGTAGCCACACAGATTGACGCAACGAAAATGCCTGGACTTGAAGGCATTATCTATATCCCCGACTACTCGCTTGTGCTCTCACGCACAGACAAACTGACCTATGCGCGCGAGCATCTGAACGAGATGTTTGGCAAGAAGTATCCTAAATACTTCAGAAAAGAACATGTCAATTACTATATTGACACTGATCCCGAAGAGTTGGCACTCATCAACTACACCAGTGGAACGACAGGATTTTCCAAGGGCGTGATGCTCCCCTATCGCGCATTGTGGAGCAATGCCTACTTTGCCAACCAAGTATTGGGTAAACAGATTAAATGTGGAGACAATATCATCAGCATTCTTCCCATGGCCCACATGTATGGCATGTCGTTTGAATTCATCTTCGAGTTCATCAAAGGTTGTCATATCTTCTATCTCACCCGGGTGCCAAGTCCGGCCATTATCGCCCAGGCTTTCAGTGAAGTAAAGCCCAAGGTTATCATCAGTGTGCCATTGGTCATCGAAAAGATTATCCGCAAGAAAGTGTTCCCGAAAATACAGAACAACCGCATGCGCATGCTCCTTCATATGCCTGTTGTGGCTAAGAAAGTGCGTGAAAAGATATGCGAACAGGTGACCAATGCCTTCGGTGGTGAATTCTATGAGGTCATTATTGGTGGTGCTGCTTTCAATCAAGAGATTGAACGCTTCGTACATCAGATTGGTTTCAGATATACTGTAGGCTATGGAGCCACGGAATGTGCACCAATCATCTGTTATTCAGACTACAAGGAATATGTACCGGGAAGCTGTGGCCGAGCTGTTGTCAACATGAAAGTGAAGATTGACAGTCCAGACCCAGAGAATGTACCGGGAGAAATTCTTGCAAAGGGACTCAATGTGATGTTGGGCTATTACAAGAATGAAGAAGCCACGCGTCAGACCATTGATGCCGACGGCTGGTATCACACGGGCGACCTCGGAACAATGGATGCCGACGGGAATGTCTTCATCAAAGGACGTTCCAAAAACATGCTCTTGGGTGCCAGCGGACAGAACATCTATCCTGAAGAGATTGAAGACCGCCTGAACTCAATGCCTATGGTCAATGAGAGTGTAGTGATTCAGGAAGGTGACAAACTCATTGGATTGGTTTATCCTGATTATGAAGAGGCCAAGAACATGGGCTTCTCCAACCAAGACTTGGAAACCATCATGGAGCAGAACCGCAACGAACTTAACCAGACGCAACCCGCCTACTGCAAACTCACGGCTATCCGTATCCATGAAGAAGAGTTCGAGAAAACACCAAAAAAGAGCATCAAGAGATACCTCTATCAAAAGTAAAAAAGCAAAAAAACAAGAAAACAGAAAAGAGGACAGAGAGGGTAAAAAAGTAAATGAGACTATTGAATGGAACGATAAGGAAATCATTCCCGACCAAACAATCTACAAGTCTTTTTACTCTTTTGCCCTCTCACTTTATGTTTCCTTTACTTTTTACTTTCTAAAAGCATTGTAATCTGCATCAAGTTACATCGTAATCTGCATCAAGTTACACGATAACTTGCATCAAGTTACAACGCATTCTGCATCAAATTACAACGCATTCTGCATCAAATTACAAGCAAAGATCAGCGAAGAAAAACTATCATACCGCTTTTATCATCATTTCACCGATAAATACCACTTTGCAGAAAGATAAATAAAAGGAAAACGGTATGCATAGGAAGAACAAAAGAAGAATTATGAAGAAAGGTGCATTGTCAACAGGCAATGCACCTTTCTTCTGCTTTAGTAAAATCTGTTTTCCTTAGAATGGCAGATCATCTGCACTTTCACCTTCAGCATTCTGCTGTGGAGGGAATGGAGCCTGAGCACCTGCAACAGGAGCCTGTCCAGCCGGAGCAGCACCAAAAGCCTCTGGAGGAACAGCTGCGCCAATCGTTGCCGGATCAATCTGACGGACATCAAATGCACGGATACTGTTGAACCAACGACCGTTATATTCATGGGCATCAATATCGAAAGAAACGTTCACTTCCTGACCAATCTGAATATTGAAACGCTGCAGACGCTCTTCACCGAAAACGCTGAAAACCATCTTATGAGGATAATTTTCATGAGTCTCGATAACAAAATCCTGCGCTTTCCATTCGCCACGTGCAGAGGTACCCGAACGTGCGGGAAGTGCTGCAATAACCTTACCTTGTAAATCCATAATCGTATTTTATATTATTTTTTCAAGTTTCAAAATGCAAAAAAGAAGTTTTTGTTTTTACACTTTATTCTGCGAAATTACTAAAATAGTTCTAATAAATGAAACATTTTGTACCTTTTTTTTGTTTTACACAGGGGTTTTTACTATTTTTGTATGTACAAAAAACGTAAATGGAATAATAACTAATAAACAACGATACTAATGAGATTTACATTATCCAGCAGCGCACTGAATGCACGCCTGCAATCACTTGCCAAGGTTATCAACAGTAAAAACTCACTGCCTATCCTCGACAGTTTCCTTTTTGAAGTCAGCAACAGCGGACTCAAAATTACGGCATCAGACAGTGAGAACGTTATGACTTCGCTCGTGGCGCTTAGCGAATGTGACGGTGAAGGAAGCTTCGCTGTGCCCAACCGCACAATCCTTGACGCTGTCAAAGAACTGCCCGAGCAACCACTTTCGTTCGATGTTGACATTGAAGCGCTCACTATCAAAATTCTCTATCAGAACGGTATGTACAATTTCACGGCACAGAATGCCGATGAATATCCTCATACACAGGCCGTACCCGACGGTGCAAACGTTATCACCATGACCTCAGCTTCATTGGTGAGCAACATCACCCGCTCGCTCTTTGCAACGGCTACCGATGAACTTCGCCCTGTAATGAACGGCATCTACTTCGACTTGACAACCGACTATTTAGCCATTGTTGCCACAGACGGTCATAAGTTGGTGCGCAACCAAGACTATACGGTCAAGAGCGAAAACGCGGCATCATTCATTCTTCCCAAGAAGCCTGCTACGCTCTTGAAGAATGTTCTGAGCAAAGACGACAACGAAGTAGTCATCAGATTTGATGACCGCAGCACTGAAATTCGCTTTGCCGAGGGTCAACTCACCTGTCGCCTTATTGAAGGAAACTATCCTAACTACAATAGCGTTATCCCACAGAACCCCCACAATATGAACATCGACCGCAAGAGCCTTATCGGTGCACTGCGTCGTGTGTTGCCGTTTGCAAGCGAGAGCAGTCAGCTTGTTCGGTTCCGCATTGAGGCTGGCAAGTTGGAGGTTTCGTCAGAAGACATTGACTTCGCTACCAGTGCCAAGGAGCAGATTATCTGTGACTACAACGGTCCGCAAATGAGTATTGGCTTCAAGGGAAGTTCATTGCAGGATATCCTTAACAATCTTGACGGTGATGAAGTCATCTTCCAATTGGCAGATCCAAGCCGTGCAGGGGTCATTGTTCCAGCCCAGCAGCCTGAGAATGCCAACATTCTGATGTTGATTATGCCCATGCTTCTCAACGATTAACCGCTTGCTCACGCTTAATATTGACAATGAAATTAAATCTGAAAAAGCCCCTCGTAGTCTTTGACCTTGAGACTACGGGGCTTGATATTGTTAACGACCGCATCATCCAGCTGTCGTTTATCAAGGTTTGTCCTGATGGAACAGAAGAGCGCGGAGATCATCTTATCAATCCGGGAAAGCATATTTCCGACATGGTGTCTGACCTTACGGGTATTGACGATGAAAAAGTGAAGGATGCTCCAAGCTTCAAACAACTGTCTGCAACACTGGCCGAGGAGTTCAAAGGCTGTGACTTTGCAGGGTTTAATTCCAACCGCTTTGATGTTCCAATGCTGGCCGAGGAATTCCTTCGGGCAGGTATAGATTTTGACTTTTCAAAGTGCAGGCTCATTGATGCACAGACCATTTTCCACAAAATGGAGAAGCGAAATCTGGCGGCTGCCTACGAATTCTATTGTGGACGAAAAATGGAGGAAGACTTCGAAGCACACCGTGCCGACCAAGATACCGAGGCCACCTATCGCGTGCTGTTGGGACAGCTTGACATGTATTCGGCAGACAAGCAGAGTGAAGCCGAGCGCATATTGCCCAACGACATGGACTATCTGGCTGATTTCTCCAAGCAGAATGATAATGTTGACTTTGCAGGACGCATTGTCTGGGGGCCTGTAAAGGATAAAGACGGCAAGCCTTTGCTGGATAAAGACGGTCAGCCACAGGTGCAAGAGGTGTTCAACTTCGGCAAATACAAGGACATGCCAGTGGCAGAAGTTTTGAAGAAAGACCCTGGATATTATTCCTGGATGTTGGCGGCAGAGTTCCCAAACAACACCAAACAGGTGCTCACACGCATCAGACTACGAGAATTCAACAAGCGCTCATGCTGAAAGGAAAGAAGATAGTACTTGGAATTACAGGCTCTATAGCAGCCTATAAATCGTGCCTCATCATTCGTGCTCTTATCAAACACGGTGCTGAGGTACAAGTTGTTATAACCCCATCGGGCAAAGAGTTCATTACGCCGATAACGCTTTCTGCACTCACCCATAAGCCTGTAATCAGCGAGTTTTTCTCTCAAGGTGACGGCACATGGCACTCCCATGTAGACCTTGGATTGTGGGCCGATGCCATGCTCATAGCCCCTTGCACGGCAAGCACACTCGGAAAAATGGCACATAGTGTGGCCGACAACATGCTTATCACCACCTATCTCAGCATGAAAGCCCCCGTGTTTATTGCTCCGGCAATGGACCTTGACATGTTTCAACATCCTTCTACGCAGGCCAATCTCCAGCAACTGAAATCTTATGGCAACCACATCATAGAACCCGCAAGCGGCTTTTTGGCCAGTGGACTTGAGGGAAAAGGGCGAATGGAAGAGCCGGAAAAGATTGTGGAACAACTCGACAAATTCTTCAACCCTACTGCTGACCTGCAGGGAAAGCATATCATGATTACAGCTGGTCCTACCTACGAGAAGATTGATCCCGTGCGTTTCATCGGCAATTATTCAAGCGGAAAAATGGGATATGCACTGGCCGAAGAATGCTATCGCCGTGGAGCTGAGGTCACATTGATAAGTGGCCCCGTGAGTCTTAGTTGCTCGGAGGGCATCAAAAGAATAGACGTGGAGAGCTGCAAAGAGATGTATGAGCAGGCAACAAAGGCCTTTCCACAACAGAATGCAGCCATTCTGTGTGCGGCAGTGGCCGATTTCAAACCCGAAAACGTGGCAGAAACGAAGATTAAACGTGAGAAAGACGACTTGCTTATCCGTCTCAAACCCACGCAGGATATTGCTTCTACGCTCGGAAAGATGAAGACCTCAGACCAGCGTATCATTGCTTTTGCACTCGAAACCAACAACGAAGAACTGAATGCCAAGCAAAAATTAGAGAAGAAGAATGCCGATTTCATCGTGATGAACTCTACCCGAAATCCAGGAACGACATTCCAGAGCGATGAGAACCAGATAACGATTATCCATAAAGAAGGAAAGAAAGAATATGCCAAGAAGCCGAAAACAGATGTTGCCAAAGATATTGTTGACGAGCTGGCTACTCTTTTGTAGTGGCTCACTGCTGGCACAGGAACTGCAGGCTACCGTCAATATCAATCATGCACAGATACAAGGCACAGACAACACGATATTCGATAATCTGCAGACTACTCTCATGCAATTTCTGAACGACCGCAAATGGACGGCTTTACAGTTTCAGAAAAATGAGCGTATATCCTGTAGTTTCAATATCACGGTGAACAAATACGACCGCAAGACCAACACTTTCAGCTGTAAGGCAATCGTTCAGGCTAACCGCCCGGTATTCAATTCTTCATACACCACTACCTTATATAATAATATTGATAACAACTTCGACTTTGAGTTTGCTGAATTCAGCCAGCTCGATTTCAACGAGGAACATATTGACAACCAACTGACGGCTCTCTGTGCCTACTATGCCTATCTCATCATCGGCATGAACCTTGACAGCTTCTCGCCCATGGGAGGAACTGACATTCTACAACAATGCCTCAACGTGGCCAATAATTCTCAAGGGTTGAACTTCACGGGTTGGAAGAGTTTTGACGATGACCGAAACCGATATGCCTTTATCAATGGCTATATGGACGAGGCTTTGAAACCTTTCAGAATGCTTCAGTATGATTACTATCGGACAGGACTTGACGAGATGGCCAATAATGTGGAAAAGGCACGTGTGAACATCACTACGGCACTCGAGAACGACCTCCAGAAAGCCCATGAGAACCGTCCTTTGAGTATGTTGCCACAGATATGGACCGACTATAAAAAGGATGAGCTTGCCAATATCTATCAAGGCAAAGGCACGCAGAAGGAGAAAGAAAGCGTCTACGAAATTCTTTTCAGACTCAATGCCAGCCTGAATGAGGCATGGGATAAAATCAAACGATAAAACATAGACAATGCTGAAACAATTATATATCAAGAACTTCACGCTGATTGACGAACTGAACATTGCATTCAACAGCGGTTTCTCTGTGATTACCGGAGAAACAGGTGCAGGAAAAAGCATCATTCTCGGTGCTATCAACCTGCTTCTGGGTCAGCGTGCCGACACGAAAGTCATAAAGGCAGACAGGGATAAATGCGTGATTGAGGCTCACTTCAATCTTTCGAAATATGGCATGGACCAATTCTTCGCCGATAATGACATTGACTATGATTCAGAAGACTGCATCATCCGTCGGGAAATCAACAAGAATGGCAAGAGCCGTGCATTTGTCAACGACATGCCCGTACAGCTTACACTCATGAGAGAGTTAGGCGAGATGCTTGTAGACATTCACAGCCAACATCAGAACCTCCTTCTGCAAAAAGAAAACTTCCAACTCAATGTGGTTGATATCATTGCCCACGACGAGCAAGAACGAGAGAACTATCAGGAGAGTTTCAAAGCCTATCGAAAAGCTCATGCCGACCTGAAACAATTGGAGGAAAATATAGCACAAGGCAAAGAGAATGAAGAGTTTATGCGCTTCCAGTTCAATGAAATTGAAAAGGCAAACTTGAAAGCCGATGAACAGGAAAACATAGAACAGGAAACCGAACAACTCTCGCATTCAGAAGAAATCAAGGAGGCGCTTTTCGAGGGTGACGGCCTGCTTACAGGCGAAGAGCGGGGAGCCGTGGAACAAGTGAAACGAGCTGCCAACCGACTGCATGCTATCGAGCAGGTGTACCCCAATGCCAAGGAATTGGCCGAACGACTCGACAACTGCCACATCGAACTTAAAGATATTGCCCAGGAAATCAGTCGTGATACTGACCATATAGAATTCGACCCAGCCCGACTTGACCAACTCAATGAGCGCCTCGATACCATCTATTCCCTTCAACAGAAATTCCATGTGTCGACCATTGCCGAACTCCTGCAAATCAAGGAAGAACTCGGGAAGCAGTTGGGCAACATCGACAACTCGGAAGAATTGCTTGAAGAAACCCGACAACGCGTGAACCAACTCGAACAACTCTGCCATGAGAAGGCCGAGATGCTCACACGGAAACGTGAGAAAGCGGCCTTGTTGGTAGAGAAAGAAATGGCCAACCGACTTGTACCTTTAGGGATTCCCAATGTGAGATTTCAAATTCAACTCACTGTCAAAGAACTCTCTGAAGACGGTCGCGACAAGATAGCTTTCCTCTTCAGTGCCAACCGAAGTACGCCGCTCCAGCCTGTCAGTCAGGTCGCCTCGGGGGGTGAGATAGCCCGCGTCATGCTCTCTCTGAAAGCCATGATCAGCGGTGCCGTTCAGCTCCCGACAATCATCTTCGATGAAATAGACACCGGGGTCAGCGGACGAGTGGCCGAGATGATGGCACAAATCATGCAGGAAATGGGCCTGCACGACCGACAGGTCATCAGCATCACCCACCTTCCACAGATTGCAGCACTCGGCACCACCCACTATAAAGTGTCGAAAGAAGAAACCAATGAAGGCACAGTCAGCCACATGCGCCAACTCACCAACGATGAACGCATACAAGAGATTGCCCAGATGCTCAGCGGAAGTAATATCTCGGCCGAAGCTATCAGCAATGCCAAGGCCCTGCTCAAGAAAGCATGAGGCATCGTCTGGAAATATCCACCATATCACATTACGAAACAAGATAACCCTATATCAACAATGAAAAAATCAATCATCATCATCTTAACCTTCGCATTCTCCCTGGGGATGTTCGCACAATCGGCCTCCATGCAGAAGACTGCCAAATCCGTATTTACACTCACAACTTTCAATAAAGACGGCAGCCTGCGTGCCTCAAGCCATGGCGTCTTCGTGTCTTCCGACGGACAGGCTATCAGCACATGGACACCCTTTACCGGCGCTGATCATGCCATTGTCATTGATGCCAACGGCAAGCAACACAACGTAGAGACCATCATTGGCGCCAACGAGCTCTATGATGTCTGCAAGTTCACCGTCAGCGGAACCACTCTCCCCGCTCCCATTGCCAGTTCTCAAGCCAATGGAAAGGCTTATCTCATAGGCTATTCAGTGGCTAAAGCCGACGTGAAGCCCTTCAAGATAGGCAGTGTGGAGAAGTTCATGAACAAATATAACTACTATATTTTCACCCAAGATGCCGCCGAAAACATGGCAAGCTGTCCGTTTGTCAACGACCGTGCACAGGTTATCGGACTCCTCCAGCATGGCAAGAATGGCGAAGTATATGCCACCGATGCCCAATTGGCCAACGACATCAAGGCAAATGCTTTCTCTGTCAACGACCCCGTATTGCGCACCTGCGCTATCCGCACGGCACTGCCCGAGAAGCAGGAAGAAGCCTTGCTCACCATGATGATGACAGGCGAGACGGTAGACTCTCTGAAACGACAGGCCTACATCGACGACTTCATCAAACGTTTCCCCACAGCCACCGAAGGCTACACCAACAAAGCCATAAGCTATGTGGATGCAGGCAAATATGCAGAAGCCGACAAGATGATGCAGACCGCCATTGAGCGTGCCACCAAGAAAGACGAGGCACACTCTGAATACGCCAAGGTCATCCTGCAAAAGCAAATCTATCATGCCGACAGTCCCTATCCAGCATGGACACTCGACAAAGCCCTTGAAGAGGCACGCAAAGCCGAGGCCCTCAATCCGCTCGACGTGTATCGGCATCAACAGGCACAGATTATCTATTCACAAGGACAATATCAGCAAGCCTACGACCGTTTCATGGCACTCACCCAAAGCCCTATCCGCAATGGCGAGTTCTTCTATGAGGCCGCCCAATGCAAGACCATGCTCAAGGCTCCGCAAACAGAAATCATGGCCCTGCTCGACAGTGCGGTAGCTGCCTGTCCCCAACCGCTCACATCCGTGGCTGCCCCCTATGTGCTGGCACGCGGCATGGCCCTTGATGCCCAGGAAAACTACCGACTTGCCCTGAAAGACTACAATCTCTACGACTCACTCATGCAGGGACGCCCACTTGCCTCCAACTTCTATTACATGCGCTATAAGTGTGAGACCAAGACCCGCCAGTATCTTCAAGCTCTCAACGACATTGCCCGCGCTATCATCATGACCCCCGACGAGCCAACCTACTATGCAGAAATGGCATCGCTCAGTCTTCGGGTAAAGCGTACGGAAGATGCCGAGAAAGCCGCACAACGCTGTACAGAACTTGCCCCCGAATATGCCGACGGCCACCTGCTTCTCGGCATTTCCCAACTCGAACTTGGCAAGAAAGAAACAGCCCGTTTATCATTGCTGAAGGCCAAAGAATTGGGTGACAAACGGGCCGATGAGTATCTCAAACAAATCAAATAAAGAGTCTCAAACAAAGAGCATAAAACAGGAAAGTATCAAATAGCATGCAAGCCCGCCTCCTTCCATGGAGGTGGGTTTTTCATTCTATCTCCACCTCCACACGCTCCCCTCTTCCCAAGGCCTCCGTCATCTTTTGCATCAGCAAATGCAGGGCGGTTCGAGAGTTCATCAATTCTCCCACCCTGCGGTTCCACCCCACAAGAATGCAACCTGAGGTGTCAGCGGGCCTATTTCCTGCATGAATGCGGATACCCTTAAATCCACGCACACCATAGACCAACGGGAGCCAGCAACCAAAACGCGGGCTCTTGGTGATCAGCACTCGATAGCATCCCATGGGGATAGCCACCCTGCCACGTGCTTTTGCCAACTGAATATCACGGAGCGGTGTTTCCTGGGTCAATCCGCAATCAGCAGGTTCCAGCGTGTCACAAAAATATTGTCCGCCGACATAGAGATATCCGATAGTATAATCCGTTTTTCGCGCTATACGTTTAATATTGATTTTCATAAGTACTTTTTTAATGATTAATGCACAATTCATAATGCATAATTCATGAATCATGATTCCTCGTGCCACATTACGCATTATAAATTATGAATCATGAATTATGAATTAACATATGGGCCTAATGTTACATGTAATAATGTAACGTGTAATATTTTACCTTACCCTCACCCCCTCTCCCAAAGAGAGGGGGAGGTCTAATTTGAGTGGACTTACTCACCTTCCTCAAACAATATTCTCCAGCTCGCACTCCCCTCTCCTTGAGAGAGGGGTCGGGGGGAGAGGTGTCCGGGGAGAAGTTATCTTATATCTTCTTCCACATTCCTTTTCCAACACGTTCAATCCAGCCACTCGCTTTCCAACGATGAATGACAACCCGAAGCGTACTCGCATGCTGATGTTTCAACACCTCAAGGTCGTGGAGGGTGAAAGTCGTTGGAAGTTCATCGAAAATCGTTGTATCTCTCCTCTTCCGACCGACAGAGGAAACTGACTCCGCCTGTTCCAACAGCACCTCACCAAATAGCCTGCTCTGCTCGCGAAGTACATAATCTGCCATCGTTACGGCAAACTTCAAACAATCATTCGACTCTTTCCCATAGAGCAACCGATAGACCACCCCACAACGAAAACCAATGACAGCAGCCCGCTTGCGATAGGTGTCCATCACTGTGTCGGCGCTCTTCATGGCCTCCAACCGCCGTGCCTCAACCCAGTTGGCCATAGCCCTGCGCAACCGAGGGGTATCCACAAATCCCTTAGCCTCTCTCAATCGGGTGACACACTCACTGATAGCCTGCCGGTGCGCATCATTCATGCCCTTGAAGTGAGGCATCGGGGCAAACGAATTATCAGGCATCTCGGCAAGCATCAGACGGGAGGAAAGTCCGTTTTCCACATTATCCGTCTTAAAACATTTGCGCAATGCTCCATACGTGCCAAGAATTGTCCAATTATAAGCCACCTCAACAACTCCACTCTCTGCCTGGTCGGAATTATAATCCTGGCCCCAACGTCCGTTGTCGAAAGCCAATCGGTAGATGTCATATTTCGTAGACCACGAGCCAGCTCCATTGGTCTTATACAACGTATCGAGTTCTTCGCCGAAAGAATAAAGCGTGTGTCCATGTGCATTCTTCATTCGCTTTAGAAGCGTGGAACAGGAAATCGTGACAGGCACATTCCTAATCATCACTTCTGGGTCGCGAGGGGCTTTCTCATTGGCTTTCCTGCACTTTCGGGCCTGCTTCCATTCGTCCTCCTTATGTCGGGCAAGGGCATCCTCCTCGTCCATCTGCTTGAGCCACACGTCAATAGCTTCCTTACACGCACTCTTTCCCGAGGCCTGCGGACCAACGATGACGCTCATCAGTCCCAACCTCATGCGCTTGCCATCACAATACTCCACCTCAACTCCGTCGGCATAACTTGCCGCCAAGGGCAACACGGCACAGAGCACAGCCATTTGCATAGGCTCAGGCACACCGAAGATCGACTCTCTCAATCCACGACACAACACCGAACTGAGCGCCTTTTCTTCTGTTTCCTGTAAAGGTTCAGACATTTCATCGCCCTTTGCCTCGCGTTCCAGATCGGCAATAATAGTCTTCAGCAGCCTTGAAATTCCCTTGGGCTGCTCCTTGCAAGCCGACTCAAGCACACTTTTCATTTCCTGCTCCGGCAACCCCATGCGAGGCATCACGCGCATGAGCTTCCCTACATTATTGTCACAGATTGCCCTGAGATTGACGGCCAACTGATGAAGTTTCACATTGCGCTCTCCTTCCTGAGGCTCACCGCCCATCTTCTCCCACCAGCGAGAAATAATCGTGTCATAAGGAATCCCACGAAAGGTAGCAGCAACCTCACCCTGTGCTTTCTCCTGACCAGCGGCAGGGGCAGGCAGAGGTTGTCGTGAGGCTTCCTGATTTCCAGACTCCTTCAACGCCGACAAGCATGCAGGCGTTTCAGAAATTGTTGGAGGTTCCGGCACGGCAAACAGCTTCTCGCTCTCATACAAGATATACGGCTCGGGAACAGCAAACGAACAGCGCGCATAATCCTTGACACTCTCATCATAGACGCTCATGCCCAACTGACTTGCCATCCACTTCTGCCCCTCAGCCAAAGCCATGCCTTGAGGAAGCACGAAAACCAGACGCAACCCCTCCAACGATGGCGAAACATGGGCAAGCACTATGCCCAACGTTTCTGCCCGCGGGGCAATCTCTCTCCATGTTTCGCGCGGAGCAGGAATATGGTCGATATCAAAAATACTCAATCCTGTTGGAACGGCTTCGGCATTCGCCCTGCGCCCCTTGGGAAACGTGGCATGAAAAAGAAACACTGGCAGACGACGTTTACATTCCGACTTGCGATGTTCGAAATCTTCCTGGCTCATCTCACCCCGAAGTTTCATCTCGCGGGCATCGGCTATCTCTGCACACAACCTACCGACTTTCTCTGACCGCACCACCTGGCGGAACAATTCGGGGGTACAATCTACTACCCCCCTGCTTATACTTGAACTATAACCAAACATATGTTTTCAATGTTTAATGTGGAATGTGAAATGTTTAATGTGAAATGTGGAATGAGGAATGTGGAATGAGGAATTAGAAATGAGGAATGTTTAATTATGAATTATGAATTATGAATTATGAATTAAATCAACTCCACACTCCTCACTCCTCACTATAAATTATGAATTGCAAAATACATGAAGTCTGATGCTTCCTGACTTTCACGGTCAATCACCTCATAAGGACTTTCAATCTCTGTCCGTTCAACAGAGAGTGTCAGTCGGGCACGCTCCTTGCTGACGGTTGCTTTTCCATGTGCCAGCCGAATGGTCTTCGTTCCCGGCTCACTCTCCTGCACCGGCTGTTTCCATGCATTGAAATTTCCCTCCTTGGGGTTCACCAATCCGATAGACCCTCTGACTCTGTTTCCACTTGCAATGAGCGACTGATACACCTTGTCGGCAATTTGAAGTTTGATTTCCATGATGCTATCCTTTCTTTAGATGAGTTTTGTGATATAGATTTGATTCTCATGACGCTCCATGCCGTTCTTGTCGGTGAAAGGGCGCTGCTTGATATAGCCCTGCATGCGGTGCATCATGGTGCGGTCGTAAGGTTGGCAGTCGCGTGCCATGTCGCCCGTCATTTCAGCATAGAATTCATCGATGCCGTCACTCAGAATAAATCCCATCGTGTGGAAAGTCTTCTGCGTTCCGTCCTGGGCTGTATACTGGCGCGAAGTGTGCGCCCCTTGGTTGATGATTGTTACAAACTTTTCCATTTTTACTTTTCGTTTTTTTATTGAACAAAAGCAGCCTGCCGTTCTTCTTCCCGGGCATAAGAACAAAAGCCTACCGACTCCATGTTTTGGAATCCACAGGCAAAGATAGGGCAAAAAGAAACGCTGTGAACCGAATGGAAACACAGCGTAAAAAACAAAGTAAAAAAGTAAATTCTATCGTAAGAAAGTCAGCAGACGGTCAGCAATAAGCTTCTGTCGGGAGAAACAGGTATTCACCTTATCCGTGAGTGAAAAGCTTTCCCAATGCTTATAATGCTTGTCAAGAATGCCATTCTTCGCTTTCTGCACGGCCTGATAATCACAGGGGTAGTCTAGGGCATGGCTGAAAGGCAATTGCTCCACACGCTGGCAGAAAGCCGTCAGCTCACCGGGCCAACCATAGAAATCTACCAGCACCCTGTAAATGGCCACCCACTGCGATTTAACCGTGAACAGGGGCATCAGTGCCTCTATTCCTCGGGCAATCTCTTCCTCGCTCTTGCCCACCGAAGCCTCTTTCCCAGCAGGCACAACCGCTCGGTCAACGTTCACTTCGGCGCCACTCACGCTCAGATTCACCGTCTCATTATCGTGGATGTCGATATACGATCCCTGCACATTGATTGTATTTCCCATATCATCCTTGTTATTCTTCACGCGCTTTTCTGGTTTTCTCTATCTCATCAAGAACTATCTTGGGATTTCTAAGCTCCTTAACCAGCAAATCAACCTCGGTGCGTGGATTGTGAGCGGCATAATTTTTCTTCTCTCCTCTAATTTTACGCAGTTTTTGAGCCCTCTTTATTGCTTGTTCTTCATCACCATGTTCTTGTAGTATCTGATAAAAACCCTCATCATTCTTCTTATATTCGAATTTCTTATTCTTCGAGGCCTTCCTCACTTTGTCCTCAATCATCTCAATATTTGCTTACGGTCAACGCCCGTAACTAAATACTGAAAATGAAGCACATACCACAATTCGAATGCTTGGTTACTCCACGCACAATTCATTCCTTCTTTCTTCGCATCCTCGATAGCTTTGTTGAAATCCTTAAATTCGTCTTTATCAAACACAAGCCACACGCGGTCGAAAGACACTGGGCGCTCACGCTCAAGCTTCTCGCGAATCTTTTTCGCCTCATTTATCAACTGGCAAGTGCTACAACCACACCCCGCAACCTTTATTTCTTTCACTTCCGACCAACGCTCGGTGAATGCCCTAAAATAATTAGGCTCGGTTTTCTCTCCCTCACACACAATGAGAAACCTTACTATCTGGTCTCTCGTGCCTTGTTTTCGCTCACTATTAACTAAGGGGCCACGCTTCTTTTTCGTCTTCTTCATGGTTATGCCTGTGATTATCGGATGAAAGGAATGGCGCCATAACGGCCTTGAATATAATTTTTCTCGAAATTGCGGTCATTGCGCTCCTTGAATTCAAGAAGCGAATAGAGGTCGCTGGCTTCGGTGGCATCTTTCTCGGTGAACCACACCTGATCACGGCGAAGATACTCCTTATCAAGCAGATGCGTGTCGTGGGTGGTGAACACAAGCTGTGCCCCCTTAGGATTGGTTTCCTTATCCATAAACAAACGCACAATGGCACGTGTCAGCATGGGGTGAAGCTTGGCATCAAGCTCATCGACAAAGAGCACCTTGCCCTTTAGAAGTGTATTGAAAAGCGGGCCCGAGAACGAAATTACCTTATTTGTACCATTCGACTCATTATGATTTGCTCGGAACTTCGTTTGCTTCACAATCTTACCTTTTTTATTATATACATTATGTGTAGTATAAGTCTGATAAATTCTTTGCTCCTGAAGTTCTTTGAGATCAAAGTTTGGCAAAGCTGCCAATTTCTCTATCAGTCCTCCGGGAAGTTCTTTCTCTTCAACTTCAATAGCTGTAAAGCCTAAGTCAAGTTTCTTGAAGAGTTCCATAGCTTCTTGGTATCCCTCGGACTGATGTTCAATCATCTTAAGTGATAATCGCTCGTAGCTATCACTTTCAAGCCCTGAGATTGTATTACAATGACTTAAATATTTGATGAGTTTTTGAGAAACTTCTCCATTTAAGAAAGCCACAAGTGAGAGAAAAAGACGATTCTTTGTTCTAAGTTCCTTTTTATTTTTGCCTTCAGGAAAATATTTTGTTGAAATAGTAAAGTCTTCTCCCTCTCGTTCGAACAAAACATGCTCTTTACTATTCGGCTCAATCTTTCTTTCGTAAAGCCATTCGCTGACAATTTCTGTCGTTAGATATTCAAAACCATATCTATAGACCACACTATCAAGCAAAAACTGAATTTCAAACACTGTAGGGCTTTTTCTGCCTTCTTCATCAAGCATAAAAGAATCTTGAAAAATGCTCTTGTCAGATCTCAACTTATCATTGTCTTTAACAATCTCACGAAACAATCCCAACGCCTTGATAACATTCGATTTTCCACTTGAGTTAGCCCCATAGATTGCAGCCACAGGGAGCAGGCGGAAACCATCTTTTTCGATAACAGAGTCGGACAAGTCTTCAACTCTCCCCGCTTCCATGCGCAATGACTTGATGTCACGGAAGGAGCGGAAATTACCAAAACTAAAATTAATCAGCATATAATCGTTATAATAGTTAGTTGATGCAAAGATAACAAACAAAATGCATTTCATGGTGTTTTGCGAGATTTTTTCTCGGGAAAATGCATATATTTATATAAAATTACACCTCAAAGGTTATTTTTCGATGTTTTTTCGCGTTCATTAACGCTTTCATTTCTCGCCAACCACCAATTGTCCATTATCGTGCGCCTCAATATAATTGCCGTGCACGGTCAACGAGCGAGGTATCTGCGCTTGCCGACGCTCTATCTCTTCATCCACCCGAGCAAGGAGTGCATCGGCCTGCGGGAAGCCATGCCGACGGATATACTCGAAGGTGCGGCGAAAGGCATGGAGCGTTTCATCATCAATACATTCAGTGTGGGCAGTCCATTGCCAGGGGAGTTCAGCCGAGGGTTTGCTCCGCTTCGCCACTTCTACGAACACGACGCCCGAGAGAAACTGCCACAATTGGCGCTTCGGCACCGAGGCATAATAGAGTCGGGAAAGGAAATTCTGACGGTCGTTCTGCCACACACGATAAAGTCCTGCAGGGAAAGCCTCCAAAGAAGCAATCACCTTACCGACTTCATCGTCAGAGACCTGCAAGAACAGGCGCTTCGTGGTTTCTTCATCGGCCACCATTGAGAGCCAGCGCTCCATGGTCATCGCTTCACTGCCCAATTGGCGCCCCATTACGCTTCCAAGCCGTTCGAGCGAATGAACCACTTCGGCATCCACATCCACACCGAGCGCTTCCATGCGCCCCACGAGTGCCTGCCGACGCTGAGTCATTTCACGGCTGATATCGAGCAGCGAAAGCGAGCTGAAGCGTGCCAGCAGGCAGGCGAACTCCTCGCGTTCAGAGGTGCTCCATTCGGGCCAGGCTTCAAGCAGGTCGTCGATGCCGTCGGCCACCGCCTCAAGGCGCTTCAGTTCGCGCGAACGCTCGAGCAGAGGGCCGGCATAGTGCCAGGCAGAGAAATCCAGAAGCGGAAGCGAAGCTGATGTCCCACTGCAATTTTTCACAAACTGCTCTACAAGCAATGAGTTATGCTCTTTGTCGACTTCGACTACCCTCGTGCGCAGGCGTTCCCTCTCCACGCAGGCAAAAGCCTCATGCGCCAGCCCACGCTGCCTCCTGCACACATAGCCTATCAGTCGCCCCTGCCAGTCGTAGGCCACAACAGCCTGCGGGTCGGCATGATTGTCGTGCTCAGCACGCAGGGCGACGGCTTTTCCAAGGGCCTCCCCCATGAAGTCCTCCATACAGCCGGCTATCTCATGATAGGGCAGTCCGACGATGCGCAGTTGAATTATGCTCACTATGGTTTTTCTTTTGAAAGATTATTATTTCCTGAAAACTCATTTTGTTATCAGTGGTTTTGAAGAAAAAGTCCAACTGACACTCCCCTTAGTTTTTCAATCGGCATTTCTTTCGCATCCGATGACAAAGATAAGAAAAAAAATTGGAAAAACAAACGATTGAATATGTAATGAAAAAGAAAAAATAAAAATATTACATATTACAATATTACATGTAACGTTTACTCAATTCATCATGCATGATGCACAGGAATATAAGGGAAACTTACGGATTGATAGTTTTATGGAAATTATATATAATAATTATTAGTAATATTATATTATTATAATATATAATATATTATATATTATAATAAGCTATCTTCTACTCAGGCCTATTCAACATGCATAATGCATGGTTAAGAGATGTCAAGCGCTTTGTTTTCTCATGCAAATGCGCAATTATGCATGATGAATTAAAAAACAGTGAATTGAGTAAACGTTACATGTAATATTGTAAT
>NZ_KV817599.1:90621-91886 GCF_001814685.1 Prevotella sp. HMSC077E09
CGTTACATGTAATATTGTAATATGTAATATTTTTGTTTCTGCATGACGAATCATGCACCATGAATTGTGCATTATGAATTACGAATTAATCTTTAACACCCATTAACACGCTCAAAATCCCTTTTTCCATGGTCTTCGGACGATTGTACTGTATCTTTGTAGGAAAGAAACAAAACCATGTAAACACACCCACATCAAAGTCCTTCTTCGCAGGTAAAAGTGGGGCCGCTCACCCGGGAGAGTAGAAGGAGGCATAATTACCATGTTAAACTACAAGATTTACAAGAACAAAAACAAGAAATCGGCAGGCTATGGCAGATTCTATGCCCGCTCGGTGGTCAACGAGACCAAGAACATCGAACAGTTGGCTGAGCACATGTCGTTTCACAACACTCCTTTCTCGAAAGGCGTCATCAAAGGCATCATCACCGACATGGTGGAGTGTATCAGGGAACTGGCATTGGCGGGCACGGCCGTGAAGCTCGACAATCTGGCCATTTTCTCCGTAGGCATCACCTCCAAGGGTGCAGAATCGGGTGCAGCCTTCTCGCCTGCCAAACACATCAAGGCCTATCGCCTGCGTGCACGTCCGACTGGGAAATTCAATGCCCACAGCCTCAAGACCGCTACCCATGTGCAGGAACAGACTGAATATCAGATTCAGAAAAAGAAAAAGAAAACTGAGACTGGAACACCTCAGGGATAGCGTATAACACCTCTCCCCCAACCCCTCTCCCAAGGAGAGGGGAGTTCGAGCAGAGGGATGTTGTTTGAGGAAGGCGAGTAGGTTCACGCAATTAGACCTCCCCCCCTATCCCAATACCTATCCCCTGCCCCCTCTCCCAAGGAGAGGGGAAAAGATTTGGGAAGACTAATTGAGAAGAATCTCTTCCCGGTCCTCTACCGTAGCTCCCCTCTCCCTGGAGAGGGGTTGGGGGTGAGGCTTCATTATTAATCTTAAAAAAATATCATCATGAAAAACAACACTTGGAAGGTCATCCTTCAGACTGTCATCACCATTCTTACGGCCATTGCCACAACCCTCGGGGTTAGCTCGTGCATGTGACACCTCTCCCCCGCCCCCTCTCCCAAGGAGAGGGGAAAAGATTAGGGAAGACTAATTGAGAAGAATCTCTCCCCAGTCCTCTACAGCGGCTCCTCTCTCCCTGGAGAGGGAAAAAGATTTGGGAAGACTAATTGAGAAGAATCTCTCCATATTCCTCTACCGCAGCTCCCCTCTCCTTGGAGAGGGGTTGGGGGTGAGG
>NZ_KV817599.1:91986-117784 GCF_001814685.1 Prevotella sp. HMSC077E09
CCTCTCCTTGGAGAGGGGTTGGGGGTGAGGCTTTTCTTTTTCAGGGCATCGGTGTGAGTTCTTTCGCCAACTTTCGGGCATAGGGTGCGGGGTATCCAGAGCGCCAGACAGGGGCAGGAGTTCCACGCTTGGTGCGCAGGAAATTTCCGTTTTCATCAGTGGGTCTGACAACCATATCGTTGTATTTCACGATGAGGTGGAAAGCCAGCTGCGTCCAACGCGCAAGCATGCGCTGTGCCTGGAGGTTGCTGTAGTCGTTGAGCTGGCGCAGGGCTGCCGCCTTATCGGTGGCATAGCGCCGGCAGGCTTCTTTCTCTATTTCTGCCTGCTGGGCAAAATAGCTCTGCTCGAGGCTGTCGCGCACGGCTTTCAGACTTGGGAACATCTGACTGTAACGCGGATAGACCATGTTGCTGACCCAATTGCACACCCAGAAGGCATTCTTCATCGAGAAGGTGAGGGCGTCAGCGCCAGGCGTGTTGTAGCATTCGGGGCGCACGGTGTTGCCACAATAGACAGGGGTGTAGGCTATCATGTTGCCGTCGTCATTGCCAAACCACAACACGCCGCCAATCTCACGGGGAAGCCATGAACGCATTTCGCTGACATAGGAGAAAGTGGTTTGCTGGGTGCTCACGGGGCGCTCGTTGAAATAAGCTTTTCCATTGACTTTATAGACCAAGGGCGAGGGGCGGTAGGGCATTTGCCAGATGCCGCCTCCGATGTCGAGGGTGTCGGTGGCGAGGGGTGTTCCTTCATAATGGTCGCGCATGGCAGTCTGCACGTCTTGCACACTGAGTTTATGCTTGGGCACTATCCAGAGGGGCATGTCTTCAGCGTTGGGATCAAGTCCCTCGGCCCAAGGCAAATAGCGGGAGAAGCCATCGGCAAAGCGATTGAAGAATGCCCACACGCGGGCATCACAGAAACGACGTCCTCCGAAGTCGGGGCACGCATAGGTCATCTTCCAGTTGAACTCGTCGTCACGCCCCTTGAACCAGCCTTTGCTTCGGGCAAAGGAAATGACGTTCTTGCTATAGAGCACATTCTTCTTGTCTTTCATGTTGAAGCGCCCGATGCGGCTTTGGTTGGCATGTGCGCAGATAGCGTCATCGGGGATGCGCTGGGCCACCCACACCACTTTCTTGCTTCCCGCACCACAGCCCATCATCTCCATGATCCATGCTTCATCAGGGTCGCAGATGGTGAAAGTTTCGCCCTCGCTGTTGTAGCCATAAGCCTCTACCAAGGTTGTCATCACGCGAATGGCTTCGCGGGCCGTGCGTGAGCGTTGCAGGGCAATGTAGATGAGACTTCCATAGTCGAGGATGCCTGTGGAGTCGACCATTTCGGCACGCCCGCCATAGGTGGTTTCGCCAATGGTAACTTGATATTCGTTGATGTTGCCAATGACATTATAGGTCACGGGAGCCTCGGGGATGAAACCATGACACACGCTTGTTTCCCAATCATTGACGGCCCGCATTTTGCCTTTCTCATGCGTGGCTGCCGGATAATGGGGCAAACCGAGAAACGAACCATAGCTGTCGGCATTGTAAGTGCAGATGACGCTTCCGTTGACACTGGCTTTCTTGCCTACAATGAAATTCGTGCAAGCCTCTGAAGAGACTGCATAAAGCATGAGGCCCAAAAGCAGAAAAAGAGTTTTATTGATGTTCATACTGATATATTAAGATAATCTAACATTCAAAAAATTACATATTACATATTACATATTACATTAAGCCCGATATGTTAATGAGAAATGAGGAATGTTTAGTGTGTAATGTATTTTAATGTATAATTATGAATTATGAATTTTCCATTAAACACTCAACACTAAACATTCAACATTAAACATTAAGCATTCTGATTTTGCCTTTCTCAACAAAAGCTTTTCCACCTATCCATTCGGTCATGGCAGTCTCACCGCTGAACGTATAACTGTTCAACACCTCATTGCCACAGACTTCGATAACGGCATGATGCAGAATGCGACCATCGTCGAAGACAACTTCATGAAAAGCCAATCGGCGGAGTGCATTTTCCTTCATAGTCTATCGGGTCATGGGCTTATCCAATTCACCCTCAGGTATCATGGGAGTTGAGGGAGGAGTAAGGGGTTGCCTCTGACGGGAAGAATCGCGCGACAGGCTGTCGGCCTGGGCTTTCATTTCAGGCTTCTCTTGACTGGCATGCATGCGGAGGAGCCTGATTCCACTGACAATCATCAGCTTGAGTGTCGTGGTGTTCTCTCCAGGACTCTGACTTCGGCTGAGCATGAAAAATCCTCTGACTTCCTTGATGCCTAACCGTTTGTCGTCGCTCACCCTAATACTGCTATGACCTCCAGTCGAAAGATGAACCGTCTGTGAAGCTATGCTGTCATTGCTGAACCTCACGGAGAGCATCACAACACCATCGCGCATACCGTCCTGATAGATGAAATCACTGTTGAAATCAAGCATCAAGACATCACCCTTATGGAAAGCAGAGTCGGCTTTCAATGAGAAGCTATGCTGATTGAAAGGCTTCTGCGGAGCGAGCACCAATGAGGTTTCCTCACGCCACACATTGGCCGTGTCTCCTGTAAGACCAACATTGGCAAAAGCATCTCCTGCCGAACCACCAAGTGCCACAGATTCATCTCTGAAACGCTTGGCAAGGTTTTCATAGATTGTTTTCAGCTGCTCGGTGTGGCGCAGATAATACACCAATGAAGAATCGAAGTCGGCCTCGGTGTAACCGTGTTTCTGAAGCACAGCCGTATGATATTTCACCATATTGACAGAGTCGTTGCCCGAGGCCGAAGCCATGGCATCAGCCAGATGATAATCATAAAGAATATCTTCCAGCTCTCCAGGCTGGATATAGCGGGAAGGCACAGTGGGCTTACAGCCTGCAATAAGCATCAGGAAGCCCACACACATCACGGTTTTCAATATTGCTTGCTTCATCAGCATCTTTTTATTTCTTTCTAAACGCTCCCTTCACAGTTTCTGAAAGGTGTTCAATCTCATTTCGATAGAACAGGAAAAGTGCAACAATACCTACAGAAATGCAGGCATCGGCAAAGTTGAACACTGGCGAGAAGAAGATAAATTCATCTCCTCCCTTGAACGGAACCCATGACGGATAAGTGGTTACAATCATCGGGAAATAGAACATGTCGACCACCTTGCCTTGCAGGAAAGGGGCATAACCTGTTCCAAAGGGCACGAAGCCAGCCACACTGAACGGAGTAGAGGCCTCGAAGATGAGTCCATAGAACATGGAGTCGAGAATGTTTCCCACCGCACCGGCAAGAATCATCGACAGTACGACAATATATCCCGTCGTGTGCTTCTGCTTGAGCACCTGCCGAAGATACCAGCCTATTGCCGTGATTGCCACGAGGCGGAAAAGGCTGAGCACCAGTTTGTTGAAAAAGGTCATGCCGTAGGCCATGCCATTGTTTTCAACAAAACTGATATAGAACCAATCGGTGATATGGATAGACTCACCAAGACAAAAATGTGTCTTGACCTCAATCTTGATAAACTGATCTATAAGAAGAATGACAGCTATCAGGATAAAGGCCAGGACACCATCGGATAGAATTTTGTTTTTTTTCATTTCTTTCTTGCGTTCTTCGATGCCACGCTCAATGTGGCATGAGGCACGATGCGGAGGCGTTCCTTTGGAATCAATTCGCCTGTCATGCGGTCAATCCCGTAGGTTTTGTTCTCAATTCTGAGCAATGCGCCCTCTAAAGCTCTGATGAATTTCTGCTGGCGCTGTGACATCTGAATCATTTCTTCCTTGCTCTGGTTGGCATTCCCTTCATCAAGCACCTTGTTATAGGTTGGTGAAGTGTCGTCAACCCCATTGCCGTCTTTATTCATCAACTGATCCATCAGCGCTGTGTATTCCGTACGAGCTACTTTCAATTTGTCATTGATGATAGAACGGAACTCTTCCAATTCCTCATCTGAATAACGTGCTTTCTTGTTCATAGGATATTAAATTTTTGAATTTATATATAAAAGGAAAGAGCCGGTGGCAGAGGGATGTTCCAACTGCCACACGGTAGTCTCTTTTTAATCTTTCTCTACAAGGATATTGAGTTTGAAGTCATCAAATTCGGTCTCGACACCCTGATTCTCGGCTATCTTGATGTCGTTGGCAAGCACCTGACTCTTAATCATCTCGCCGAACGATTCAATGGCAGCATCGGTCTGTACATTCGGAGCCACGGTAACAAGGATGCGGTCGGTAATCTCAAGTCCCGTTTCCTTACGCAGATTCTGAATACGGTTAATCAGTTCGCGTGCCATACCCTCACGTTTCAAATCTTCGGTCAACTCTACCTCGAGTGCCACGGTCAGATTGCCCTCATTGCTCACCAACCAGCCTGGAATATCCTCGCTGATGATGTCGACATCACATGCCTCGACAGTCACTGCCTGACCTTCAACCTCAAAGCTGATGCTTCCCGATGTTTCGAGCAAGGCAATTTCGTCTTGGGTGAGCGCATCCATGTGGGCTGCCACCGACTTCATCAGTTTGCCAAACTTCTTGCCCATAACTCGGAAATTGCACTTTATCTTCTTCACGAGCATGCCCTGGCCCTCGACAAACAGAAGTTCCTTCACGTTAACTTCATTCTTGATGAGGTCGGCCACGGCTTCAATGTGCTGTTTCTGTTCAGCATCAATGGCAGGAATCATAATCTGAGCCAATGGCTGACGCACCTTGATGTTTACCTTACGACGCAAGGCAAGGGTCATTGAAGTTATCTTCTGTGCCATACCCATTCGGATTTCGAGGTCGGCATCTATTGCCTGCTCGTCAGCTACTGGGAAATGGTCGAGATGCACGCTTTCCAGTTTGCCTCCCAAGTCATGATAGAGTTCGTCGGCATAGAACGGGGCAAACGGAGCCAGCAATTTCGCCACTGTCATCAGGCAGGTATAAAGCGTCTGATAAGCCGAAAGCTTGTCTTCACTCATCTCTGTGCCCCAGAAACGTTTACGGTTCAGACGCACATACCAATTACTCAAATCGTCGTTGACAAAGGCATCTATCAATCGGCCGGCACGCGTGGGGTCAAAGTTTTCCAATTCGTGCTCAACACCCTTTATCAGAGAGTTGGCTTTGGAAATTATCCAACGGTCAATCTCCGGACGGTTTTCAAGTGCCACCTGCTCTGCCTCGGGGTTAAAGCCGTCGACATTAGCATAGAGTGCAAAGAAACTATACGTATTATATAATGTTCCGAACAACTTACGGCGTGTCTCGTCTACTCCGTTCGGGTCGAACTTCAAGTTGTCCCAAGGCTCGGAGTTAGTCATCATATAGAAGCGTACAGGGTCGGCCCCATACTTGTCAATCATTTCAAACGGATTGGTCACATTGCCCACATGCTTGCTCATCTTGTTTCCCTTGGCATCAAGCACAAGGCCTGTAGAGATGACATTCTTGAAGGCCACATGATCAAACACCATTGTGGAAATGGCATGCAAGGTAAAGAACCAGCCACGCGTCTGGTCTACTCCCTCATTAATGAAGTCGGCAGGATAGTAAGCCGGAGGCACAGGGATGCCCGTATAGGTAGAAGTGACAAGCTCTCGACGATATTCTTCCTCGCTCTTGCCTGTAGCTTTCAGTCCTTCGGGTGCAATCTCACCCTCAAACGGATAGTGCTGTTGAGCATAAGGCATGGAGCCCGAGTCAAACCAAACATCAATCAAATCGCTCTCGCGCTTCATGGGTTCGCCTGCCTCGTTGACCAGAACGATATCATCTACGTATGGACGGTGCAGGTCGACCTTATCATAATTTTCTTTTGAATAGTCTCCAGGAACAAAGCCTTTATCCTTCAGCGGATTGCTCTTCATTACACTGGCGGCCACACTCTTCTCTACTTCTGCATAGAGTTCTTCCAGGCTTCCGATACACTTTTCATTACGCTTATCATCCCGCCAAATTGGAAGAGGTGTTCCCCAGAAGCGTGAACGTGAGAGGTTCCAGTCGTTCAGGTTCTCCAACCAATTGCCGAAACGCCCCGTACCCGTACTTTCTGGTTGCCAACGAATAGTGTTGTTGAGTTCCACCATACGCTCTTTCTTTGCCGTGTCCTTAATAAACCAGCTATCAAGCGGATAATAAAGCACAGGCTTATCTGTACGCCAGCAATGCGGATAGTTGTGCACATGCTTTTCAATCTTGAAAGCTGTGCCCTCCTGCTTCATCTCCATACAGAGCACGATGTTCAGGTCTTCATCCTTTTCACTGGCTTTCTTGTCCCAAACTCCGTCAGGATTATATTTCGGATTATAGGAATTCTTCACATAATCACCGGCATGATGCCCATAGGCTTCCTTATCTACGCAAGCCTTTATGAAGTTATTATCGAGGTCTTCCAATGCATAATATTTACCCTGTAAATCAACCATTGGGCGAGTCTCACCCTGCTGGTTAATCAAATAAAGGGCTGGAATATTTGCGTCTTTAGCCACTTTAGCATCATCAGCACCAAAGGTAGGCGCAATGTGCACGATACCTGTACCGTCTTCAGTGGTCACATAGTCACCCAAGATAACACGGAAAGCCTCGCTGTCCATTTCAACAAACGTGTCACGACCGTCTTCGCTTGCAAACACCTTGTCGGCATGTGACTCGGCATAGTCTTTCACAAACGTTGGTGAAAAGTCATCCACCTTCTCACAAGGCTTCACCCAACGCATCAATTGTTGATAGTGAAGTCCCTCCAATTCAGTTCCCTTCATTCGGTCTACAATACGCCAGGGACATTTTTTATTCTCCTTGTCAAAAGCGCCAAGTTCGCCCTCCTTCACTTCCTGCTCTGGGTTGAGATAGGCACTGACACGACTCTCTGCCATGATTAGGGTAACAGGCTGACCATCGTAGAGATTATAAGTCTCCACAGCCACATAGTCAATCTTCGGGCCTACACAGAGTGCCACGTTTGAAGGAAGTGTCCAAGGCGTAGTGGTCCACGCAATGAAATAAGGCTTACCATGCTTTGTCCATTCGGCCTTGGGGTCTTTGATGAGGAACTGAGCCGTAACCGTAGTATCCTTTACATCACGATAACAGCCTGGCTGGTTCAGCTCATGGCTCGACAATCCCGTGCCGGCAGCTGGAGAATAAGGCTGAATGGTATAACCTTTATAGAGCAAGCCCTTGTTGTAGAGTTGCTTCAAAAGCCACCAAAGGGTCTCTATATATTTATTGTCATAGGTGATATAAGGATGATCGAGGTCAACGAAATATCCCATTTTCTCCGTAAGTTCACGCCATTCAGCAGTGAACATCATCACGTTTTCACGACATTTCTTATTATAGTCTTCTGTCGAGATATACTTCTGTGAAGCCTTATTGTCAATATCTTTCTTCGTAATACCGAGTTCTTTCTCTACGCCCAACTCAACAGGAAGTCCATGGGTATCCCAGCCCGCCTTACGGTGAACCTGATAGCCTTTCATTGTCTTATAACGGTTGAATGTATCCTTGATAGCGCGGGCCAGCACATGATGAATACCCGGATGACCATTAGCCGAAGGAGGACCCTCGAAGAAAATAAACTGTGGACAACCTTCGCGTTCATCGATTGACTTGTGGAAAATATCGTTCTTCTCCCACTCGGCCAACACCTCTTGATTTGTCTTGACCAGATTAAGACCGTCATGTTCGGCAAATTTCTTAGCCATATCCTATAAAAATCTATATATTTTGTTACGTAACTTTTTAATGCCCGCAAAGATAATAAAAATTATTAGCAATCCCAAAAAGAGCCCACTCTTTTTAATAATATGAAAGCAGAGCCTTAAAATTACATAACATATATTTTGCTAATCCCTAAAAACTCACTACATTTGCAAGTGAATTTACACTATTAATTATGAACTGGTTAATCAATCTTTTTACCACTACCGACTCTGTGGCCCATATAGCCATGCTCTATGCAATCGTGATTTCCGTAGGCGTACTGTTAGGCAAAGTGAAAGTAGGAGGTATCTCTCTCGGCGTGACCTTTGTGCTCTTTGCAGGCATTGTTGCAGGACATATCGGCTTTACAGCCCCCACAAACATTCTTAGTTTCATCCAGGATTTCGGCCTGATTCTTTTCGTGTTCTGCATTGGTCTTCAGGTAGGCCCAGGCTTTTTCGAAAGTTTCAGAAAAGGAGGTGTCACACTCAACCTGCTTGCCACCGCAATGATATTGCTCAACATCGGAGTAATGTTTGTCTGCTATTGGGTTTTCTTTGATACCCATAATGTTGACAATCTCCCGATGATGGTCGGCACACTCTATGGTGCTGTAACCAACACCCCGGGACTTGGTGCCGCCAATGAAGCCTTGACCAGTGTCTTCCCCCAAGGACACATGCCACAGATAGCCTCAGGATATGCCTGCGCCTATCCACTCGGCGTACTGGGAATTATCGGAGCAACAATTGCCATACGCTATATCACACGCGTGAGATTGGAAAAAGAAGAGCAGAACCTTGCTGAACAGGAAGACGAGAATCCACATGCAAAACCTCATCAGATGCACCTGAAAGTGAGCAATGCCTACATTGCAGGTCGCTCACTGCTTGAGATTTCTCAGTTCCTCAACCGTGATGTTATCTGCTCACGCCTGCTTCATGATGGCGAAGTAACTATTCCTAACCGCGATACGATATTCAGTCTTGGAGATGAACTTCTGGTTGTATGTACAGAGGGAGATGCCGAAGCTATCAAAGCTTTCATCGGCCCAGAAATTGACACTCCCTGGCACACCGAAGCCGAAACACAGCCACTCATCAGCCGACGGATTGTTGTCACCAATCCAGCCATGAATGGAAAAACATTGGGAAAGATGCACTTCTCAAGTGTCTATGGCGTCAATGTAACGCGCGTTACCCGCCAAGGCATGGACCTCTTTGCCAGCCGTAATCACCATTTCCAGATTGGCGACCGTATCATGGTGGTAGGCCCTGAGGATAATGTGAACCGCGTGGCCGAAATGATGGGCAACAGTACCAAGCGCCTTGATGCACCCAATATCGGCACGATTTTCATTGGTATTATCATCGGCATTCTTTTCGGAAGCATCCCAATCGCAATCCCAGGCATGCCTGTTCCTTTGAAACTCGGTATTGCCGGTGGCCCTCTGATTATTGCAATCCTGATTGGCAGGTTCGGTTATCGGTTCAAACTTGTCACCTACACCACAACCTCTGCCAACATGATGCTTCGTGAAATCGGGCTTGTGCTTTTTCTTGCCTCTGTAGGTATTAAGGCGGGAGCAGGTTTCTGGGAAACCGTTGTACAGGGAGACGGTTTGAAATATGTATACACGGGCTTCCTCATCACCATCATTCCAATCCTCATTGTGGGAACGATTGCCCGTCTGCGCTATAAGTTCAACTACTTTACTATCATGGGAATGATTTCGGGTTCCTACACCGACCCACCCGCACTTGCCTATGCCAACAGCATTTGTACGCGTGAAGCTCCGGCCATAGGCTACTCTACGGTCTATCCATTGAGCATGTTCCTGCGCATCTTTACAGCCCAACTCATTGTGCTGTTCTGTTGCGGAGCATAACCACTCAACTTGACATTCCCGCATTTAAGGGGAAAATAAAAACGCAACAGTTTTCTTGAACTGTTGCGTTTTACTTTATATTTGTTCAGATGAACCGTTGATTTATCTTACCATTTATCAAAGTGTCAAGGCTATGATATAATCAATATCAGTGGGAATTGCTCCAAAATTCAGAGTTATTCCATTGCCCGTCTTCGTGTAATTGACGGGCTTACCCGTGGCATAAACCAAAGCCGACTTCACCTTGTGATTGCCAAGAGGAACGAATAAACTTGAGTCCATGCAATTCAAAATATGGATATAGAGCTTGTTTCCGCGCTGAGTACTTACACCCCAATCATGCGGAGCAACAATTCCTCCACGCGTGCCATAAATGGTTTCTCCGTATTTACTCATCCATTCTCCAATGGCTTTCAGGCGATCGAGGGCAAGCGAAGGGAGTGCTCCTCCTGGTTCCGGACCTACATTAAGCAACAGGTTTGCATTCTTCCCCGCTGCCCGAACCAACATCTGTATCAATTCTTTGGGCGTTTTATAGTTGCTGTCGGTAATCGAATAGCCCCAGTGGTCATTGATAGTCTGACATGATTCAAGAGGCAATCTGCTGATGCTCTGCCCCGAAAGCCCAGCCTTGTTCTCGCCGGGAAGATCGCGTTCGAATATCTGAATGTCCTCACCGGGATTGGGAGTCTGATGATGATTGTTACCAATGAGACACTGTGGCTGTAGCTTATGTATCATTGCATACTGCGCTTCCAACTGCCAATCAAAGGGCTTTGCATCGCTGTCGTGGTCCCACCAGCCATCAAACCATATGGCTCCGATCGGCCCATAGTGGGTAAGCAGCTCTGTAAGTTGCGTGTTCATGAAGTTGTAATAGCTTGTCCAATCGGCTTTCTCTTTCTGTCTGCCTGTCCCAAGTCCTGTCCTTCCCTGCGGATAATCTTCTCTTCCCCAGTCCAAATGCGAATAATAGAGGTGCAATTTAATGCCGTGTCGCTGGCAGGCATCGGCCATTTCCTTGATGACATCCCGCTTGAACGGTGTTGCATCTACCGTGTTATAAGTGCTGGCAGAGGTTTTGAAAAGCGAGAAACCATCGTGGTGGCGCGTTGTTATCGTGATATATTTTGCCCCGGCAGCCTTGATTGCCCTCACCCAGGCATCTGCATCAAACTCTGACGGATAGAAAGTCTTGGCCAACTTCGGGTACTCCTGATAGTTGATATTCCTGTTGTTCATCACCCATTCGCCTGCCCCCATCATCGAGTAGAGGCCCCAATGCAGGAATATACCAAACTTCTCATCCTGGAACTGCTCGCGTGCCTTGAGGTTTTCAGACGTTGGCCGATAAGTCTCCTGCGCCATGCCGACATAATTCATCAGCAGAGTTGCAATTAAAAATAAAGTCTTTTTCATGTATGTTTCTATTGTTTAGATTTCTGTTTACAAAGATAATGAAAGTTCTGAAGAATTGTATCGAAAATCATCCGTTAAAGTTTCATCGACAAAAAAATAAGAGAAACATCCAGCTCTAACAGTATAGGAAAGCACTGCAAAAGCAGGCATAAAGCGCATTGTGGATTATAGAAACTAAAGAAGACATAAGCAGAGACAGGCAACATGCGTCAAACCGTGCTGTAACTTGATGCAGAACACACTGCAATCAGCATCAAGTTACGCGGTAATCTGCGTCAAATCACACGCTGAAATGACGCAGATTGCAAGGCTTTCAACAATCGTGTATTTCATAAAGTTCAATGTCCAACATTCAATATGCAAAGAAAAAGTCATTGCATCTCATAATATTCAATGTACAAACTTCAATATTCAAAGAAAAAAGTCCCAAGGAGTTCTCTTATCATCAGAACTTCTCGGGACTGTCATATAAAATTCTATGATGCTGATATTACTCCTCAACCTCACTGAAATCTTCCTTGGTTACACCGCAAGTTGGGCAAACCCAATCTTCCGGTATATCTTCAAATGCAGTTCCGGGTGCAATACCATTATCAGGATCTCCTACAGCTGGGTCATAGATATACCCACAAACGTCACATACATACTTTTTCATAATTGTTTTTGTTTTAATGAATAATGATTTATTTTGTTGCCTTGGCAAATGCCTCTCCATAGTCACGACAGGTGGCAAGTGCGTCTTCATCGGGAACCCACAAAGCCTTAATTCCATCGTCAACAAGTTCGAAACCTGCCTCCTGCAGATGTGCACTGATAAGCTTAGGTGCATCACCGCTCCAGCCATAAGAACCGAAAGCTGCAGCCTTCTTCCCCTTAAGCTTCAAGCCGCGGGCCATTTCAAGAATACCGGCAATGGCATAAGAATACCCATAGTTGATTGTCGGTGAACCTACAAGCACGGCTTTCGACTGGAAGATTTCCGTCAGGATGTCGTTCTTGTCTTCCTTGGCTGCATTGTAAATCTTCACGGTAACGCTATTGTCTTCAGCCAATATGCCCTCGGCAATGGCTTCTGCCATCTTGCGGGTAGACTGCCACATGGTGTCATAGACAATGGTTATCTGATTTTCCTTATAAGCATCGGCCCATGTCTGATACTTCTCAATGATCTGCATAGGATTGTTTTTCCACATCACCCCATGGCTCGGGCAAATCATTTTGATAGAGAGATTCATGCCAAGAAGCTCTTTCACCTTACGGCTTGCCATTGCACTATAAGGACAAATGATGTTGGCATAATACTTTTCTGCCTCCCAAAGCAGATCGTCCTGCTTTACGAGATCATTGTAAAGTGACTCGGTTGCGAAGTGCTGACCAAACACATCATTGGAGAAGAGAATATCTTCACCGGAAAGATAAGACATCATCGTGTCGGGCCAATGCAACATTGTTGCCTCGATGAAAGTAAGAGTCGACTCGCCCAAGTCAAGCGTATCGCCCGTTTTGACATTCACAAAGTTCCAGTCCTGATGATAATGTCCGCGGAGAATAGCCTCCCCTTTCTTCGTACAATAAATAGGAGTGCCGGGGATTTCGCGTAAAAGTTCGGGGAGAGCACCGCTATGATCAATCTCATTATGGTTCATGACAATGTAGTCTATCGCCTTCAAATCAATCTCACGCTTCAGTCTTGCCACGAATTCTTTATCGTAGGGCTGCCACACTGTATCCATCAATACAGTCTTCTTATCCCGAATAAGGAATGCATTATAGCTTGAGCCATGGTCGGTGGAGAGTTCATCACCATGAAAACGCACTAATTCCCAATCAATCTTTCCTACCCAAGTTACCTTATCTGTTATCTTTTTTGCCATGAAAATTAATAATAAATGAATTAATAAGCAAAGTTAACAATAATTCTTCATAGAGGTACTATAAGTTGTGCTTTTTTTTGTTTTTTATGAAATTAGGCTCATGAAAAGGGAATAATGTGCTAAAAAAGGTATTAATCAATCGCCTATAGGGGCATGGAAAACAAAAAGAGGCGTGACGAAATGAGTCGTCACGCCTCTGATGATTATCTGATCAATAGTGTAGTTAGAGTGAAGCCACAGATGCACTGTCAATCCATCCATACACCATACTGCATACACCAAAGAGGAGGATGCCCGTGGTGCAGATAGCCAAAGCCAACTTAGTGCTTGAAGCACTCTTGAAGGTTGGCAGTGGATTTTCGTTGTGCTTGATATACATCGCCTTGACAATCAGCAGATAGTAATAGAGACTCACTACCGTGTTGACCAACGCAATGAATACGACTGCATAGGCAAGTGAGCCGGCTGTCGTGCTGATTGATGCTCCTTTCACAGCGGCCATGAATACGAAGAACTTGCTGAACATACCTGCAAATGGGGGAATACCACCTAAGGAGAACAGTGCAAGCGTCATCAGGAAAGCCAAACGGGGATTGGTTTTGTAAAGACCATTGTAGCCTTCCATGTCAACCACGCCGTTATTATGTTCTTCAACGCTGCTGATAACCGAGAAAACGGCCATGTTAGCTGCAACATAAATAAGCACATAGAAACTCAAAGCCGTGAAGCTCATAGCAGAATTGCCGATAAGTGCCAACACGATATAACCCGCCTGAGAAATAGAACTGAAGGCCATGAAGCGCTTCAAGTCACGCTGACGAATGGCAAAGAGGTTGGCAATCGTGATAGAAAGCACGATGACTATGAACAGAAGATACTGCCAATATTCAACCATCGGGGCAAACACTTTCATCAGAATGGCGCACAACGCAAAGGCTGCAGCACCCTTACTGACAACAGAAAGATATCCGGTGACAGTTGTAGGAGCACCCTGATAGGTGTCGGCTGTCCAGAAATGGAAAGGAACCAAAGACAATTTGAAACCTAATCCACTGAAGAAGAACACCATACCCGTGATAGTAAGCGGTGTTGCCTGCATCTTCATGGCAAGGTCGTCGAAATAGAGAGTACCCATAGCGCCATAGAGGAATGAAATACCAAAGAGCATCACACCACTTGAGAAGGTTGCTGTCAAGATGAACTTAGCAGCTGCTTCTGCCGAATTGTGACGGTATTTGTCAAGTCCTACGAGGCATGCCATTGGCACAGAAGCCATTTCAAGACCGAGGAAGAACAACAGGAAGTGATTGGCACTGACCATCATGTTCATACCTAACAAGGTTGAAATCAGCAGCATGTAGAACTCGCCCTCCTTGAACTGTGTATCGGGACGAGACAGCCACTCACGACTCTGAATGAGCACAATGAGTGCACCCAAAGCAAGAATGGTCTTGATGACTCCGATAGCAGGCGTTGTATAATACATGTTGCCAAAAGCAGTAGCAGCGGTTACAGGGAAAATATTGATGACAATATGCACAGCCATCAACAAGCAGACTAAGGGATTGAACCACGCACGTGGTGATACGGCTTTACTTTCGGCATTGGGTAAAACAACACGCTGAGCGGTCGCAAAGTCTGCAATGAAGATGATAATCAGAAGCGCCACGAGGGTCACTTCAGGTATCATGCTTAGAAATTGACTATAATCTATATTCATCATAAATCTTTATTCTTTATCATTTATAATCTACATTACAGTGCAGCAACCGTTGTACCAAGGATATGATTGATGATAGGACCAACCGAATCGCTGATGACATTGTTTGCCCAGAGAGGGAACAGACCAAGACCTGCAACACAGAAAATCAGACCTCCAATAGCAAAACGCTCGTCCCATGTAGCATCATGAAGTTCGAAGAACTTGGGATTGGCAACCTTCTGGAAAAGGATTTTACCAACAACACGCAGGATGTAGACTGCCGTTATCACAATTGAAGAACATGCAATGATGGTGCAGACACGATGGAACATATCGCCATTTTGGAATGAACCAACGAAAATGGTCATCTCTGCAACGAAGCCGGAGAAGCCTGGCAGACCGAGATTGGCAAGACCTGCCACAACATAAGCCACGGAGAGGAAAGGCAAAACTTTCATCAATCCGCCGAGATAGCGAACGTCACGTGTTCCTGCACGGTGATAAATCATACCGATGCAGGCAAAGAACAATGCCGTCATCAAACCGTGAGAAAGCATCTGCAGAACAGCTCCCGTGATAGCAGTCTGGGTCATCATGCAAAGTGCAAAGAGTACCATACCACAGTGGGAAACTGATGAATAAGCATTGATATACTTCAAGTCGGTCTGTACACAAGCTGAAAGTGCACCGTAAACTACAGAACAGGTGGTAAGGATAAGGAATATCCAAGAAAGCTCCTGTGCTGCTTCAGGAAGCAGATACATGGCTATACGGAAACAACCATAACCGCCAAGTTTCATCAATACACCGGCATGAAGCATGGAAACTGCCGTCGGTGCCGATGCATGACCGTCAGGTGACCATGTATGGAATGGGAACAAAGCACCCAACACTCCAAAACCAATGAAGATGAATGGGAAGAACACTTTCTGAACAGATACAGGAATATTGTGCAGAGCAGCAATCTCATTGATATTCATTGTGGTGGCACCACTGAAGTAGTAGATGCCAAGAATACCGATAACCAACAACGCACTACCACCCATGAGCATCAACGTAAGCTTCATGGCGGCATACTCCTTAGGCCCTGTTCCCCATACACCGATAAGGAGGTACATTGGTATCAAGGCTACCTCGTAGAACATAAACATGGTGAAAAGATCGGTCGAAATAAAGAAACCGAACACACCAATGCTCAAAAGAACAAACCAAAGGAAGTATTCCTTCTTCATCGGTTCAAGTTGCCATGAAGCAAAAGTTCCTGTGAAAACGATGACCGCAGACAGAAGTATCATCACTACAGAGATACCGTCTACACCCACACTGTAGGCTATATTCAATGGAGCAAACCAAGGAACGCTATAGGTAAACAACATCAAATCGGTGTTGCCGGCATTGCGCATCTGAATAAATGTGACAGTGAGCCAGATTGAAAGGCCAAGCAATGCGGTAGCACCGACAACCATCACGCCACGTACCTGATTATCGTTCTTTGAAAGCCAAAGACCAATAAGCATCAGGACTGGAATTACTACAAATAATGTTAATATACTCATTTTTTACTTGTCTTTATTCATGTTCATGATTCATTAGCTGAAAATACAAAGCAAGATCAGTGTCAATGCAATGGTACCTGTAAGGAACCATGAAGCGTATGAACGGACATCACCACTCTGCCAAGGACGGATAGTCTCACCAGCTTCCTGAGCACCCCATGCCATGAAGTTGAACGTACCGTCAATAACATGACGATCGAACCATGCAATTGGTTTAGAGAAACAATTGAACACAATCTTATGCGTGAAGAACTGCCATGCATCATCGATATAGAAGCGGTTGAGCGCTGCCTTGTGAAGACGTGGCATCTTCTTCTGCAACATGTCTGGAACAGGATTGTGCTTGGGGAGATACATCCATGTAGCCAATCCAATGCCAATGGCTGCTGCCAAGAGACTGAACCATGCCACACTTGAGAATTCAAAATGTTGCAAACCGATTTCCATGGATTGGCCTGTTGCTGAAACAAAGTGTCCGAATGGAATCCAACCTGCAAAGATTGAGATAACAGCAAGGAATACCAATGGACCCCACATAACAAAAGGTACCTCTGCAGGACGCTTGCGGTTCTCAGGATCAAGTTCATAATAGCTTTGTCCCCAGAAAATAACGTAATAGAGTCGGAACATATAAAACGCTGTCATACCTGATACGAGCGTCATAAACCAACCTAAGAATGGAGAATATTCAAAACAAGCTGATACAATTTCATCCTTTGAGAAGAAGCCTGCAAAAGGCCAAACACCACTAATGGCAATACAACCAATGAGGAAGCAGATGTTCGTGATAGGCATATACTTGTGGAGTCCACCCATATATTCCTTGAAGTTGCTTCCGATAATCACAATGATAGCACCGGAGCAAAGGAACAAGAGAGCCTTGAACATAGCATGTGTGAACAAGTGGAACATACTTGCCATATAGCCGAGACCACCTTCATGGTTGTCAAGAGCATAACAAACACCCAAAGCTACAAGCATATAGGCAATCTGAGAAATCGTTGAGAAAGCCAAACCACGCTTAATATCGCGCTGTGCACAAGCAACAGCTGCGGCATAGAAAGCGGTGAAAGCGGCTATATAAGCTACCCAGTGAAGCTGTTCGGGAGCATACTCTACCCAGATTGGGAAGAGACTTGCAACCTGATAAACACCGGCAACAACCATGGTTGCAGCATGAATAAGTGCAGAAACAGGTGTTGGGCCTTCCATTGCATCCGGCAACCAGATATGAAGCGGGAACATGGCACTCTTACCTGCACCACCAATGAACATCAAGAACAAGGCTGTTGGAAGCACCCAAGCATATTCTTTAGCCACACTTGCAAGCTTACCAATCAGTTCAGGATTTGCATTCAGATCGTAGTTGAACGTGCCAACATAGAAACTGAAGAACAGAATACCAATGAGGAAGAACAGATCGGCAAAGCGAGTAACAATGAAAGCCTTCTTAGAGGCATGCACAGCCGCATGCTTTGGATAATAGAAACCAATCAACAGATAAGAACAAACGCCCACAAGTTCCCAGAACATATACATCTGGAAGATATTTGTAGCAACGACTAAGCCCAGCATGCTCATTGTGAAGAGTGACAGATAAGCATAGAAACGCTGAAAACCATGTTCGTATTCCTCAAACTTATAATGCTCGTCACGCTCGGCCATGTAACCGAAAGAATAGATGTGAACCATGAAACTTACCGTCGTAATCACAATCAACATCATCACACTGATAGGTGTCAGACGAAATCCGATATTGAAAGTAAGCAGTTCAGTAAACTTCAACCAGGTAAAATTGAAAACAGTAACTGTCGGGTACATACCTGTGGCAGCATCCCGTCCGATGACAAAGAAATACTCATAGGCTGTATAGACAGACATTGCAAAAAGGCTGCCCAACATGATTGTACCGATAAGACCAGCTACCTGCTTCTTCATCTTCATGCCCAAGAGTCCCAGAACCAAGAAGCTCAGGAAAGGCAGAAGAAGTATTAAAAATGCATAACTGTATTCCATCTCTTTTAGAATTTCATGTTTTCAATACTGTTCACCTGATCACTATGGTAGTTACGGTAAACATTAATAATAATAGCAAGTGCCACTGCCGTCTCTGCCGCACTGACTCCTATAGAGAACAAGGTGAAGAAGAAACCTTCAAGCTGTCCGGGGAAAAGGAGACGGTTGAAAACTGCAAAGTTCAAGTCTACAGAGTTCAACACAAGCTCAACAGAAATAAGCATGGCAACCAAGTTGCGACGCGTAACAAAGCCAAAGACACCAATGAAGAACAAAAGTGTGCTGAGCACGAGATAACATTCTACAGGGATATTCATTTGTTATCCTCCTTTCTTGCAATCATAATACCACCAATGATACACGCCAACAGGAACAGTGAAATGAATTCGAAAGGCAACACATATTGATACTTGTCGCTTCCGAGAAGCGCTGTACCAATCTGTTCCATCGGCACTTCTGTGTCGGTAGCCTGCATCGCTGCATTATAAAAATTGTTTTTAATAAGAACTAAACCTACCGTCACAAGACCAACGATGCTCAAGAGTATTCCATTGACAACTCGGCTGCCCTTGAAACGCTCAACAAGACCTTGCAACGTACGCTTAGATACAAGCTGAATGGCGAAGATATACATCATCGTAATGCCACCGGCATAGACAGAAATCTGTGCTGCACCTAAGAACGTATAGTCAAGAAGGAAATAAATTCCTGCAACACCAAACAACACGAACAGCAGGAATGTAGCTGAACGCATGATGCGTTTGGTCAGAACACACATGATAGCTGAACCAAGAATGATTACAGCTAAAATGCAAAACATAACTAAATTTGCCATAATCTATTACTTGGTTTTAGTGTTAAACTTACCGATTGTCAGTGGTGCACCACCTTCAATCAGATTAGGGAGACTACCACCTTTATATACTTCCTTATCAAGATGATAAACCAACTTGTCACGATCGAAGACTGAGTTCTCGAAATCATTCACAAACTCAATAGCTCCGAAGTTACAAGCATTGACACAAAGCTGACAGAACATGCAGTCGCCAAGGTCATACTGGTAGTCATCAAGTTGTTTCTTCTTGCGACCCGTTTCAGGGTTCTCCTCCAAATGGGCTACAATCTTGATCGTATCATTAGGGCAAGCTTTCTCACACATGGTACACGCCGTGCATTTATAGTTCTCGTCTTCATCACGCAAGAAGACAAGACGGCCACGATGACGCTTTGCAACATGCAGGGTAGTCTTGCGGTTTTCAGGATACTGCTCCGTAGTCTTCGGCGTGAAGTATTCCTTCATCGTCACCTTCAGACCTGTTCCAAGTGTCTTCAGTGCAGCACCTATTTCACCGAAATATGATTTGTTATTTTCCATTTTAATTAAATTCCTTAATCAATTTCATGAAAGAATTAAACCAAGGCAACCCAAACGGTTGTCAAAGTCAGAATGACAAGCACCAATGGCATGAGATACTTCCACTCCAATTTCAATATCTGGTCAATACGAAGACGAGGGAATGTCCAGCGAATCCACATCAGGATCCACACAATAGCAAACGTCTTTACAAAGAACCAGATGATGCCCGGAATGAAATCCATCACGGCATTGAAACCGTCAAGACCGGCTACATGCAAAGGCATCCAGCCTCCTAAGAACACTGTAGCAGCAATACCTGAGATAACAAACAGGTTCAAGTATTCAGCCAGATAATAGAAACCGAAGCCCATACCGGAATACTCTGTATGATAACCGGCTGTCAACTCACTCTCAGCCTCTGCCAAGTCAAATGGACCACGGTTAGCCTCGGCATTGCCTGCAACGAGGAACACCAAGAAAGCAAGCCATGTAACTGGAGTCTGGAATATAAGCCATGCCCCATGTTGTGCTTCCACAATACCACCAATCTGCATGGTACCTGTCAAGACAACTGCACTGATAAGGCACAGACATAATGACATTTCATAGGATATCATCTGAACTGCACCACGCATGGCACTGACTACAGAATACTTGTTGTTACTACCCCAACCTGCCAAGAAGACACCCAGAATGCCAATACTCGAAATTGCTGTCAGCAGGAAAACGCCAACATTGAAGTCGAGCACTGCAGCACCTTTGTTCCAAGGAAGGAAAGAGAATGTGCCGACAGATGCAATGATAACCAAGAAAGGAGCAAGGTAATAAAGCATCTTGTCTGCCTTATCAACAGCAAAGATTTCCTTAATCAACATCTTCAACACGTCAGCAAACACCTGGAAGATACCCCAAGGACCAACACGCATCGGGCCAAGACGACACTGGAAGTAGGCGCAAACCTTACGTTCCATGAAGATTAGCACGATAGCAATCAGCGCATAGGCTGTGAGAATGCAGATGCCTACCAGTACACACTCTATCAAAATCGACCAGAAATCTCCAAGATTCAACGTGTGACGGAGAAGACTGTCAATCCATCTTGTTACTATACTAAAATCATACATAATTATCTATCAATATCTGGTATAACGAAATCAATTGCAGCACCTGTAGCCACAAGGTCGGCCAACTTCTGTCCCTTCAGCATCTTGTCGAATGCACCTGTAAGGGTCAGACCCATTGGACGCATCTTCAGACGGTAAGGACTCTTGTCGCCACGTGAGTCAAGATATACACCAAACTCACCTGCTCCACCCTCAACAGAGAAGAACCACTGGCCTTCGGGCACCTTGATAATAGGTTTCTGCTTGATATAGAATTCACCCTCAGGAATGTTGTCTATCAACTGTTCAATGATATTCAGACTCTGATAAATCTCCTTGATATGAACCATATAGCGTGCCATAGAGTCGGCACCCGTCAGTGTCACCTCCTCAAAGTCAACCTTACTATACATGGCATAAGGGTGATTTTTGCGCACATCGTTATGCCAACCGGCAGCACGTCCGGCCGGACCTGTCACGGCATAATTGATACAATCTTCAAGATTCATCGGCCCGACACCTTCAAGACGCTGATGTGTGATGACGTTATCCCCAAAGACATCGAGGTATTCCTGAACCATCGGACGCAGATATTTGCAGAGTGTCTTCACGTTCTGGACAAAGTTCGGGTCGATATCATCCTGCAAACCACCAATGCGATAGTAATTCTGAATGAGACGTCCACCCGTAGTTTCCTCCATGACATTCAGCACATGCTCACGGTCGCGCATGCAATAAAGGAATGCGGTCAGCGCACTCAAGTCCTGTGCACAGGTGCCAAGGAACAGCAAGTGGTTGTCAATACGCTGAAGTTCATCCATGATGGTACGGATATACTGAATGCGGTCTGAAAGCTCTATGCCCATACCTTCCTCAATAACGCCCACCAAGGCATGACGGTGCATCATGGCACAAAGATAGTTCAGACGGTCGGTGAAAGCCAGTGTCTGTGGATAAGTCATGCTTTCACACATCTTCTCCATACCACGATGAATATATCCCAAATGAGGATAGATGTGTTTCACGGTTTCACCGTCGAGCACCGTCTGCAAGCGAAGCACACCGTGCATGCTCGGGTGGTTAGGGCCCAAGTTCACGATGAAGTCGTCTTCATCAAACATGCGATGCTGGGTTGCAACCAAGTTTCCCTGCTTATCGAGGTTCCATTCCGTAGTGAAATCACTCTCAGGTTCATCGGTTGTCGGGAACATGTTGGCTTCAGGACTCGCATCAAAATCCTTGCGGAGCGGATAGCCCTTAAAGTCATTACGCATGAACAGACGGCGCATGTCAGGATGACCAAGGAACTTGATGCCCAAGAAATCAAACACTTCACGCTCAAGCAAGTTGGCAGCATTCCACAGATTAATCGTGGTTGGAATGACATATTCCTCGCCTATCTGCTTTGCAATCGTTCTGACCGAGCAGCGCTCATGGTTTTCTGTGTTCTCAAGAATATAGATACAGCCCAAGCCTTCCTCACCAAAGTCTTCACCAATAATGGTAACAAGATAGTCGAAATGCTTTTCGTTCTTCAACTTCGCCATCTCTGCGGCAAAGTCATCGAATTGAAGTTCTATGTTATTTAATTTCATCTTCTTTTACCTTATTAATCTGTTAGACCTTTTTCGGGATCGAAATCAGCGGGCACATCCGTTACGATGATAGGCGATTTCTTTCCAAGTTTCTCGGCAGCAGTAATCGTTTCATTGCTCAATCCGCGCAAACCACCCTTCGACATAGACAGCTCACGCTCTTCTTTCGTCATCTTATGGTTGGCTCCGCCAAAGAACTTCTCCACCTTCACCTTGCGCTGTAACTGCATCATACCATAGAGAATAGCCTCCGGACGCGGAGGGCAACCGGGGATATAGACATCAACAGGCACCAGCTCGTCAATGCCACGAACAACGTTGTAGCTCTTCTTGAATGGGCCTCCACTGATCGTACAGCCACCAACAGCCACAACATACTTCGGCTCGGCAATCTCATCATAGAGGCGTTTGAACACAGGAGCCATCTTATTGGTTATCGTTCCGGCACACATAATAAGGTCGGCCTGACGTGGGGAGTTACGGGTAACCTCGAAACCGAAACGTGAAAAGTCATAACGGGCACAGCCCACAGCCATGAACTCAATGCCACAGCATGACGTTCCGAAAGTCAAAGACCACAGTGAGTTGCTGCGTCCCCAGTTGATTGCCTGGTCAAGCGAACCGACAATAACGTTGACACCGCCTTCATTCAGTTCTTGGGTAATCTTCTCAAGAGAGTCATTATCCTTGAATTCATCATAGGGAATACTCTTGATGTGCGGTTTTCTTACTTCCATTCCAACGCTCCTTTCCGCCATGCATAAGCAAGGCCTAAAACTAAAACAACCAAGAAGAAGCCAATGCTTATCAAGGCCAATGAACCAAATTGCTTAACGACTACAGCCCATGGATAGAGAAACACGGTCTCTATGTCAAACATCAGGAAGAGGATGGCAAACAGATAATACCCCACATGCATAGGAAGCCAGGAGCTGCCATGCGTCGGAATACCACATTCAAAAGGCTCACCCTTTACCGGATTGTATGAACGTGGGCCGATGAGTTTAGCAATGACATAAGCTGCCACCACCAAAACCACAGCCGTTATCAAAACGGTAATGAATAAAGTAAAATACATAAATTTTATAACGTTATTAATTATTTGCCTCATGTACGGTGGAGAGCTAATCCACCCAAAGCGCTGCAAAGTTAACAATAATATTAGACTTATCACTCTCTTTTTATAAAAAATGTAATATGGAGGTGACAATTTTAACCATTTAATGAATGAAGACTGCACATAATTCAAAATCAATCATTCAGCCTCACGGCCAAACAACCACTTCCCTCTCTGTTGACCCAGCTCCTGACTTGATGCAGAATACCACGCAATCTGACGCAGATCACACGATAACATGACGCAGATCACGCGATAACATGACGCAGATCACACGATAATATGACGCAGATCACACTGCAATCCGGCACAGATTGCAAGGCTTCTCCACATGCTGTCAGCACGGCTTAAAAAGCTGACAACATCCATATCCCGAGGCTTTACACGGACAACATGCTTCTATGCAGACACAAAAAAGCCGAGCATCACTGCTCGGCTTTCCATTATCCAAATTATGAACAAACATTTAGAAATTTTCAGCTGCAACCTGGAAGAAACTCTTCGGGTGGTTGCAAACCGGACAAACTTCAGGAGCCGTCTTGCCAATATGAATGTGGCCGCAGTTACGACACTGCCATACACGGTCTCCATCTTTAGAGAAAACAATACCTTCTTCAATATTATTCAACAGCTTGCGATAGCGCTCTTCATGACGCTTTTCGATAGCACCTACAGAGCGGAACTTCACTGCCAATTCAGGGAAACCGTCTACAATAGCCTGCTTTGCCATTTGCTCATACATGTCGGTCCACTCGTAGTTCTCGCCTGCAGCTGCGTCTGCAAGATTCGTAGTTGTTGTGGGAATATCACCCTCATGCAGGAACTTGAACCACAATTTTGCATGCTCTTTCTCATTGAGCGCAGTCTCTGTGAAGAGTTCTGCAATCTGCTCATAACCATCTTTCTTGGCCTTTGAAGCATAGTAAAGATACTTGGTGTGAGCCTGACTCTCGCCGGCAAAGGCATCTTTCAGGTTCTGCTCGGTCTTCGTTCCCTTCAGAGCCTGTGGGTTGAATTCCTTAAACTTGTCAGCTTTCACGTGACATACCGGGCACTCTGCAGGTGCCTCTGCTCCTTCATAAATGTAACCACAAACGGTACAGATAAACTTCTTTTTCATAATGCTTTTGTATAAATATCGTTTATTATTCTGATGCAAAGATAGAACTTACATTTTATAAAAGCAAATGATAGACTCTATAAATTGATAGAATAAAATCTATAATTTCCTGATGATGCCTTTATTCACTGCCTTTAAGAAGATACCCGAGAAGATAAATACATTTTGTTTTTTTTAATAGACACAGGAAACTAAACTTTGATAATCACGAAAAAAAGACTATCTTTGCAGGAACGAAGCATACAAAAACCAAGAAATATGACACTGCAACAATTGGAATATATCATGGCAGTCTACCGCCACAAGCACTTTGCAAAGGCAGCAGAGGCCTGCAATGTGACCCAACCGACACTAAGCTCCATGATACAGAAGCTCGAAGAAGAGTTGGGAGTGAAGATCTTCGACCGCAAGCGGCAGCCTATCCTCCCTACCCCCATCGGTCAGCACATCATTGACCAGGGGTGGGAAATCCTGCAGCATGCCAAGCAACTCAAGTCTTCGGTAGATGAAGAAAAGCATTCGTTGAGTGGCACTTTCCGTGTAGGAATTCTTCCGACTATTGCGCCCTACCTCATTCCCCGCTTCTTTCCACAGCTCATGCAGCGCTATCCTGAATTGGATATCCGCATCCGTGAGATGCAGACCCACGAAATCAAGAAAGCGCTTGAGCAGGGAGATATTGACGTGGGTATATTGGCTGAGCTTGAAGGTATGGGTGAATTTGAAACCATCCACCTCTTCTATGAGCAGTTCTTCGGCTACGTGGCAAAGAATGACCCTCTATATATTAATAAGGTGATACACACGGCCGACCTCAAAGGAGAATATCTGTGGATGCTCGATGAGGGGCATTGCTTCAGAGATCAATTGGTGAAATTCTGCCAATTGAAAGAGGCTAAGCAAAGTCAGAAAGCCTATTCCTTAGGCAGTATAGAGACATTCATGCGCATTGTGGAAAACGGGAAAGGCATCACTTTCATTCCTGAATTGGCCATTTTTCAGTTGGCCGACAGTCAGAAAGAACTCGTCCGCCCCTTTGCCATCCCTATTCCTACGCGTGATATCGTCATCATCAACAACAAGAATTTCGTGCGCCACACCATCCGCCAGCTGCTTATCGACTCCATCCAGAAAGCTGTTCCAGCCGACATGTTGAAACTGAAACAAATTCAACAACGCGTATAGCAGATTGCAAACTCTAAGTTTACAAAATAAGATAGCTGTCAGTATTTTTGCCGACAGCTATTATTTTATCCTAATAAATGAGGATAATTTTCAGAATTGTTTACATGATATGCAGACATATTTGCAGTTTAAATTAGTAAATGCGACAGTCTC